>CAYPZY010000097.1:0-9202 GCA_964415155.1 uncultured Bdellovibrionales bacterium | reverse complement strand
GAAGCATGATTTCTAAAAAAGGCAGGGCCATTGTCGTGCCTAAGCCTTTAAGAACTGTCCTGCGATCAATTGTTTTACGTTTCAAGGGATCCCCCAAATTAGTTGCCGTTAAATCGGAATAAATCACTCACTACGATAGAGGCGATGAGATCAGAAAATTGTTTGTTAGGTAGCACTGCCGACTCACCAATTGCTGAGACGGCGCATTTATCATCGTCGCCTAAGGATCTGCTAACTGCATAGGTCGCAATTTTCTTACTAAAACATAGTTTAAAATCGGCCTGTTTCTCTATGATAGCCGCCATGTCCTCAGCAGTTTGAAAAGGCACATTTCGTAAAACACCACTTGTATCGATGCGAATTCCGTTTTCAGGGTAGGTGAGCCGTGCTCGCCCCATAAAATCGAAGCCATCTAAACCCAAACCGATCGGATCCATTTCGGCATGGCAGCCGGCGCAAGCAGGTTGGACAGAATGGAGCTCAATGCGTTCGCGAACTGTAGCGAGTTCTCGCCCTGCTGGATCAAATGGTGTGATTCCTTTTCCCGGAGGAAAAGGTGGCGGCGGAGTACAAGTGATTTGGCTTACGACAAATTTTCCCCTGGCCGTGGGGCGCGTTTTATCAACATCGGCAAGCACAGTTAACACGGATGCCTGGGTCATTATTCCTTTTCGACCAGAGCCTGCAATGCTCGTTTTGCGCAATTCTGTTCCTGTGACTCCAGAAATTCCATAATGGGCCGCTAACCGTTCGTTTAAGAAAGAATAGTCCGCGCTTACAAATTCCATGGCACTGCGATCATTTTGAATAATATAAGATGCAAACATTTCGGTTTCCCGGCGCATGTCTTCTCTTAGCTCAGGGGTTAAACCATTGCGTACAACTTGTGAGTCAAAAGGAAGTGAGCGAATTCCCATCCATTGGCCAACAAAGCTCGTAACGAAACGAGCTGCTCTAGGATCTTTGAGCATCCTGACGATTTCGCTCTTCACTGCTTCGTAAGTCACCAATTTATTTTGATCGGCCAAATCTAAAAGTTGCATGTCGGGCGGACCGTTCCACAAAAAATACGATAATCTGGTCACGAGCTCGTGAGGAGAAAGGGAAGTCAATCTATTCGCAAGCGATGCTCCACTTGAGGCCGTAAAATAGAAAAAGTAGGGTGAAAGAAAAATTCGTTGATAAGAAACCCCAAGTGCATCCTTAAAGGAAACTCCCGCGGCGATTTCTGTTTTTACTCGATTTACCATGGCATCAATTTCACCCATATCAATCTTTTTGCGAAATGCTCGGCGTGCGAGTTGAGTCAGTAATGTTTTTGCACAAACGAGATCTTCGGCACCAGTGCATTTGAAGGCAGAACCATTCTTGGCCTTTTCAACTGCGGCCTCGATAGCATCGGCGTATGCTAAATAGTAAGGTGAATCGAGTTTCAAAAAACTAGCATTAGTAATGAATCCATCGGTACTAGCAGTGTCGCCGGGTAAAGCAGTAAAATGATCACCGGTAATTCCTAAAAGATCATTTACTGAATTGTTGAGTTCCAGTTTATTCATTCGTCGCATGGGAGTGTGTGGTAGCGATGTGCTTGCACATTTTAGCGAAGGGTTAATTGAAGAATTACTAAAGAGTCCATCGCCGGGGAGTTTACTTGCTTTGAAGGCTCCGCAGTTTGAGTAAGAGAGCATTAGTAGGAAAGTGCCGACCACCCCAATAAACATTCTTGGTAATGACATAGATCCCCCAACTATAGGTTAGCTTGCGGATCGCTGAAAGTCAAAATTTGAAAGTACTTATCTCAACTTGAGAAATGTATTTTCCGTGTCAAAGCACCAAATTTTTTTATAGACATGTTTGATGTAAAGTTGCTGGTCGCTGTCAAAAGTTTAGACGCGCGCTACGGTTGTTTGGCTCAAGAAGATTTCTTTATTTTGGACATTTCACTGAGTTTTGATAAACCAAGGTCTTGTTGGTGGCGCTTATTAATCTGACGGCACTTTCCGTGACATTAAAAGTAACGTTCACCCAAGTTGCACCCGGTATCGAAGCGTGAAGGTCAGAATTAAAGATAACAACGCCATTTTCCACTCTAGCATTTTTAACCATCGCTTTAGTTTCGCTAAGATTACCCTCTTCGCGGGCGTTCCATTTAATAGTTATTTGCGAGTTGGTAAGCTCAACTGAAGCAATCTTGCCGGCACCGGCTACAAAACACTGACGGTAAGGCTCACTCAGAGGCAGCGTTAAAGCAAAGGTATTTGCAGAAAGAAGTGATATTGCTAACAACAGAACGTTTTTCACTAGGGCTCCTTTAATCAGTTTCCGAAGAGCAAATTGCAACTGATGGCGGCTCGCGGTTGAAGAACACCAATATTTTTTAAATGAACTGTCAAACTTTCCTGAAATCTTGAAAGGTCTTCCTCGCCGGTCATAACTTCCACAGCCTCTAGTAGTCTTTTGACTGTAACTATGTCTTTGCTTGAAGAGCCGTAGGTCAGATGTGATCTCGTGCGTGGACCATAGGACCAGCTTGTATCAACGATTCCCAAAATCGCAGCGACTTTATCGCCAAATGGCATTTTGCGTTCGTAATGTTCTACATCTACTTTAGTAACTTCTTGAGGTAAAATGTCTTCCTGAACTAGAGCAATGAGTTGCAGCGCCTTTACTTGATGGCTATTGGAGATTGTTTTCAAAAATTTAAGGATCGGCTCGCGATGGCTAATACCCATTTGGTCCAGCAAGAAATTCATGTCGCCGAGTGAGCTTAGTGCGGCAACCGCCAGCGGATTGTTTTCTAGAATGTCCATGAGTTCAGTGTCTTTGTGAAAGGATCTAAAATAGTAGGTGTAATATTGCCCGTCTGGATTCAGACGAACGTCTTTTCTCTCTAACTTCAAAAGTGTGTCAAAAATATTTAGACGCTCACTATTAGCTAAAAACGTCACAACATCAACGTAAGCGTTTTGTGAAGCGCGATCTAAGTAAGATTGACGTTGGTGTGTTTGCATTAGCAATTGTCGAAGCGCCTTAAGTTGCCAAACGGTTTTGATTTGCTTGATCAGTTCCCATGAGATGTCGCCGCCGGCTTGTTGTGCCGAAAGTGCTGCACGAAAACCAATCTGATCGATCTCCCGAGATTTTAATTTGTCTTCAATTTTATCGAGCGTTTCTAGCGCTATTCGTGGTGTCCATTGAAAGTCGCGTGCAATTATGCCTTTTCGATAATTTTTGAGCAGGCTTTCTATTTCCAGATCATTCATGCTTTCAAAGTCCACAAGTGAAAAGGTATCGACCGCCGAAAAAAATGTGAATATCCTGAATTCTATAGGCTCCTCGACTATTTGATTGATAAGGCCGATTGCTTTATTGGTGACGTTACCGATCACTTTTTTAGTTTGCGTCGCTCTCAATAAGGTGAGCACGTATTGTCTAGAAAGTGCTTTGAGCCGACCGTCATCATTGTCGTTAAACATTTCGGCTTCGCTAATTTTCGCTATAGATTGTTTAGTTTCAGCGGCCAGTTCGAGAAACTCCTTATTTTTGTCTTCCAGCCAAGATTCTTTCGGTTTGACCGCATCTTCGACTTCTTTCAAAATCCTATTCATATGCCCGATTTGATTTAGCACGTTAGTACGAGTTTGAGCTTGCGCCAGATTGACCAATAAGAAGGTGGCGACAAATAAAATGGTTTTTAAAACGTTCATATAAATATTCCTTTGAGGTTGTCGTCGGTTGACCTAGTTCAAATAGCATTCCAATTTTTAAACGATTTTTGGATAGATGGAAGGGAGTGATTGGCTAAGAAATTGACAGAATGGCCTTTTAAGGAAAAATTCAGTTGGTCACGTCACCGTGAAAGTGCACGGCTAGAGCTAAGCCAGAGGTAAAAGGCCTTCGATCATCAAGGTAAAGCTATACAGGAGTTTACCCGCCAATCTTGCAATGTCCTCGTGCCGTTATGAGGGATGTGCCACCGAAGGTGGGTACCGTGACATAGAATTCATTTGAATACTCAAACGTGTGAAATTGGATGCCATTCTTACCTCTGAAATCAATTAACCCCATATGATTGAAAATCGACAGGTTTTCCTTCAGAACATTATTGCCGGCGTATTCCATCATTAGCGCTTCATATTGGCCGGCGCGAAAGGGCCGGTATTGGATATTTGCGGTCACGCCCATTCCATCGTCTTTACAAAAGATAACCAGCTCTGCGGCGAATGTGGCCTTTGCTATTAAAATAATAAAAACAAAAATGATTTTCTTCATATCTCCTCCAGTCGGCGAAAAATAATATTTAATCCAGTGAACAAATGAAACCAGCTTCTACTTCAGTTCCTTGATTTGAAAATATCCATTGCGTTACCCGCGCCGATCGCAACGGCCTGCAAATCTCATCAGCCCGTGACCAAGCATTTTCTTTCGCACTCATTTTTTCACTAGGGTCACAAAATCGACCCGTGCAGGGGGTGATTTCGCTGCCTTTCACTCTAAAGATTTTGGGGCAGTTTTGTGAGTCGTAGTTTTGGGCATTGCCTTGGATGCTAAAACTATTCAGGCCCGCCAACAACAATGTCGATAAATATACTTTTTTGGTATTTTTCATAATATTCCTTTGTGTTTAGATTTTTAATTTCTTTTCAGAGACAACGGCAGCTTGTCGAAATAAAGTACTCGGTATTCATTTTTAGCCAAGATAACCTTGGGGATTAGCAAATGCTTTTGCGCACCGGGGTCTTCAAAATAAATTGATCCGCTAATTGCTTGGCTCGTTGAAATCTTGGAGATGTCCATGTGATCCAAGGTTAGAAAAAAGAGCGAGTTAGGGTTTGCCTTCTTGGCATCGAGATAAGCGCGCTGATCCTCAGAATTAAAATTCAGCTGAAGTATAACCTGATAGTTGTGTGGCTCCTTGTAAATGATATGAGAAGCAAAAACCTCAGCCTCTCCAAGAAGAATCATGTTGTGTTTTGCTTCGCTCATAGGAGAACTGCAGCACGAGTCCTCGGGGTTGCTCTGACAGTAACCGGGGTATTGACAGGCATCTTTCAAGAGATCGTTCACGGTGTTAGTTTCGCCGCTGAACGCCAAGTGACCTGATAGCGTTAAAAGTGTTGCGATAAGAACTTTCATGTTTACTCCTTTTTTAATTGTTTCTAGGAAAGGGTAGTGTTTAATGAAGGTGCTGTATAATTAATTATTAACGACTTTGTAATAGGATAAATACTATGATGCCAACAGAAACAGAGATCGAGCATTTTTTAGAACTTTACGATGCTAAAAACTACACCCGGGCGGCTTTAAGATTAGGGATCACTCAACCGACTTTGACTCAAAGTATATTCAGGCTTGAAGAAAAAATTAAATCAAAACTATTTCACAGAACGAAACAAGGTTGCACACCTACTAGGGTGGGAGAAATTTTCTATGGGAAAGCTTCGCACCTCCATGAAGTTTGGAAGTCACTTGCGAGCGATGTCGCAGAGTCTGAAACGGGATTGACCGGGTCATTTCGCATAGGATGTCACGTCAGCGTCGGAGTCTATACGCTTCCACTTTTTGTGAAAAAAATTGCCACGGAAGCACCGGCCATTGGAATACGCGTTCACCACGATTGGTCACGGCGAATTACCGAAAAAATTGTCAATCATGAGCTTGATCTTGGCTTTGTCATCAATCCCGTGAGGCATCGCGATTTGGTTTTAATTAAAATCGGTATAGACAATGTGGCATTGTGGAAAACCAAAAAAATTGCTCACGTTCCCAAGCGTCTTCTTACTGATCTAGATTTGAACCAAGTTCGCAAACTTTTTGGCAAACACAAAGTTCAAGAGTTCGATGGATGGCCGATAGTTGAAACTTCAAGCCTAGAAGTAGTTCGCGCCATGACCCAAGTTGGAGCTGGAGTAGGGCTTTTACCCGAAAGAGTGGCGAAGGTAGGAAACTCCGGGCTTGAAATGATTAAGTCAGCATTGCCACAGCGAAAAGATGAGATCTATGTAGCTTATAGGGTTGGCACTATGAAAGGCGCCGCTGGTAAAGCTGTGGTGGAAGCTGCTAAGAATTGTATAGGCACCGAATGAGCGGATCACGGGTATTTCGTTAGTTTTTGAACTCCAGACCTCGACCGAAATCCAATAGAATTGTTCGGTGTCTTGTCAAATCTAGTCTTTGGTATCTGTTAAAGATTTAGCTTTAAACCGAAGAATTAGTAAATAATTAACGCAACGTCGGGGGTTGTATGGCATTTTTAGAGTGGAGCGAAAAAATTAATCTAAAAGTCAAAGAGATGGACGATGAGCATAAAATCTTAATCAGTCTGATGAATGATCTCTATGACATGAATTCGGCAAAAAAATCAAAACCGGAGTTGTTACAAAAATTTAAATCACTTTATGACTATACGGTTCAACATTTTTCGGATGAAGAAAAATATTTGGAAAAAATAAACTTTCCAGAAATAAAATCTCATAAAAGAATTCATTCCGAACTCTTAAAAACGCTGACTCAACATTTTACGAATTACGAGAAATCATCTGTACCAGAAATTACCGCCGATGTTTTCCGATTTTTAAAAGTTTGGCTACAAGCTCACATCATGGGAATAGACATGAAATATGCGGAGTTTAGTCGGAAGGCTGCTTAAAAATACTTGGTGGAATTGCCGTAAACTGTGGGCTAATACAAAACTATCTTTTCGCCTTAAGGTGTTTTAAACGTGATCACGAGCCGATCTGGTTTGACAAAAAATGAGAACTCTTCCTGGGTTTTAGCGCCGACAAGTTGAAGGGAGTATCTAGTTTCGTCCTTGTTAAGGATAAGCGAACTATATTCGCTCGCTTCCTTACCTAAGATCTCACATTTAAGAATCACTTTCTTGATATCATAAGTACAATCCTTAGCGAGATTTACTTCGATCACGCAATTAGCGATATCGGCAGCACCATTGGCACAGTAGATTAACGGCAAACGACCGTTCGATTTATAGGCCTTAGAGGGAATTCCATCACTAGATGTCTGTACTGGCATTTTGAGGCGTTGATAAAAGGAAATTAAAGGAAATACTTTAGAAGGGCCTTGCTCTAGTAAATAGATCGTGGCTGATTGAGGATTGCCTTTATTTGGACTGAAATAAAGCCCGATGACATGCGAATCATCGGCTAAGAGATTTAATGAGCCTAGGAATATGATGGCGAAGAGATATTTGCTGATTTTCATGTTGGGACTCCTTTTCAAAATACTATGCTTTCTTGGGGAGGGGCGCAAGAGTCCAGATAGGGCGTTTACAAGGACTTACTTTTGCGAAGTCGGCGTGAGTTCGTAAAGGAGGCCCCAAAAAAACTGGTGCGTCCGGAAAGAATCGAACTTCCGACCCTCTGGTTCGAAGCCAGATGCTCTATCCAACTGAGCTACGGACGCACTTTGCTGAAAGGAAAACGCCTAAATTAGTCAATTTCTTAAATTCTGTCTATGGTTTTCAGGGATTAGCTCGGTAAAAAAATTAAAAAACCGCCTAAAAGTCTCAGCGTAGGCCGCTAGGGCTTTAGCAAGCCCTCTGTCACTTCCACCGTGGCAGTAAAACAAATAAAAAATATTTAGTTTGCACGAGAAATAAACAGGGAATCCAAAATTAAAAAAGTCCCCAAACTCCCTATAACCACTGACAATTTCTCCCCATAACCTTCTTCAGTAGGCATATCTTGATCAACCAGGCCTGGTATATTTTTTGCCTTGCATCCTCATAGATAACCAACATCAATGGGGGCTGCTCATGAAATCGTTTATCAAAAAAATAATTTTAGGCTTATCACTTGGCGCAAGCTTAGCCATCGCTGCCGATCGTGAATTGCACATCTTAAAAATTGAAGGCGCCGAAGCTCTGAGTCTTTTTAACTATCTCTCCTCCGTTGAAAAATCATATGATCTTTGTACTCTGACCAGTGATGCTCAAATCCGCATCGTTTCCAATGACAATGTTCGCTGCATCAGGTATCAACCGAGAGGTCAGGTAACGCCATCAGTAAAGTGTACCCTCCGTTTCTTTGCCGGCAAACTTGTTAAGCCAGCCTCTGAGCCGTTACCAGCATGTAACTAATGGGGAACTTGGCTATAAAACAATTCATGGCGCCTCGCGAGTCTTGGGATTCGGAGACAATTTTTCATAATGGTGACGATTACTTTGCGGCTCTCCTTAGGGATTTACGTGAAGCAAAATCCTGCATTAAGCTCGAAACCTACATTTTTACTCAAGATGAACTCGGAGAAAAGGTTCTGGATGTTCTCTCACACGCTGTTGAGCGAGGAGTCCAAGTTGACCTTTTGGTCGATGGTGTTGGTTCTATTTTGTGGAACGAAAAGCAGGTACATAAAAAAATAAATGTCGTCACTTATCATCCCGTTCCTAAAATCATGCGCATTCGCAAATTTTGGCGGCGCCTGACAAATTTAAATCGTCGTGATCACCGTAAACTTTGTGTGATCGATAAAAGTATTGCCTATGTCGGCAGTTTAAATATCGATGCTAAACATTTGAAATCAGTGAATGGTAAAGACGCTTGGCGAGATACCGGCGTGCGCGTGCAGGGTAAGGCAGTCGCGGCGCTGGATCAGGCGTTTGATGAGGTTTTTCTTAAAAAGCGCATGAGCAAAAGAACTCCAAGTCCTTTGATAAAACTCAATGACTCAAGACTACGTCGTGAGCAGTGCAATCACGAACTAATCCGGCGAGTAAATCACGCGCAACAGCGCGTGTGGATAACGGTGCCTTATTTTATTCCACCGCTTCACTTTATTAGGGCAATGTGTTCGGCGGCACGCAAAGATGTGGACGTTCGTCTTTTACTAACCCATAAGGTGGACCACATTTTTATGTATTGGGTAAATAGCTTTTTCTACGGTATTTTACTGCGTAATAACGTGCGAATTTTTGAATACCTCGCCAGTATGTTACACGCGAAAACCAGAGTTATCGATAATTGGGTGACTGTCGGCTCCAGCAACAAAAACTATCGTAGCTTTTTTAATGACCTTGAGCTCGATGTTGTATTAACCTCGGAGTCATCGATAAAGACCATGGAAGAACAATTTAATAGAGACTTACAACTCTCCAAAGAGATAAAGTTAGAGGATTGGAACAAGCGCTTTTTCATTCATCGAGCGATTGAAAAGTTTCTCTATCTTTTTCGCTGGTGGCTATGAA
>CAYPZY010000096.1:0-9233 GCA_964415155.1 uncultured Bdellovibrionales bacterium | reverse complement strand
TGGGTCTGGCCTTCGCCGCGGGACTTCTCTTTGATGTTTTCAACCGTTGGAAAGATCAAGAGAGTGTGATCGATGAAAAATTTTCGAAATTTTTTGTGCGCGTATGGCAGCACTCCCAGCGCACAGCCATCATTGCCTGGGGAATTTCGTCTCACCGAAAAATTAAAAATCCCCCGTTGAAATCTACTTTTGTAGCAGGATTGCTTCACGATATTGGAAAATTGACATTAGCATTCTCGGCTCCGTCCAAATATTTGGACTTATTACTTTCCTACAATGCCGAACAAGCCGCTTCACCCAATGACGATGGCTTCGAAGCAGAACTTGAAATGGAAAAACTACACATTTCCCATGCGGAAGTAGGAAGCTTACTTCTTTGGCAAGTAAGTCCTTACCGAGAACTTGAAACCATTCCCGACTACCATCACGACTTTTCATTTTTAAAGGTGCGTGACCGCAATCTCAATCAGTTGGTCATAATATTAAGCATCGCGGACCGCTTGGCATTCCTGTTAGAGAGCAATCGTTCGCCGAATCCCGAGGACATCGAACCAATTTTGTCGGGTTATAAGAAATTATTTCCTCTCTCGGCAAAAGACCTGAGCGAAATGTTACTAACGCTCAGAGCAAAGTCTACCTTGCTGTAATAATTTCAGCTGAAATATCAAAAATAATCGACGCATTATTTGTTGGTGCGCCCCATAAAACGATTGAATGTCTGCATTGTGTTTGCCATAAATGTGGCCATCAAAAAGGAACGTTATGCCTGACATTTTCACTATCAACGCCGATCGAGTTTTCAATTTAGAAGAAGCTGAAAACGTGCTTCCCATCGTTTTAAAAATCACACGAACTCATAGTGAAAAGGTAAAATCTCTTGTTGAGAGAATTGATGTCGAACAAAAAACCAGCGGCAAAGATAATTGGCAACTTGAACAAGAAATCAATCAACACATCGATTCTTGGAAAGCAAAAATGCAAAAGCTTGGCGTTAATCCACGCGGACTTTGGATCGGCGATTTTCCTTCGGTTGATGGCGGTTATTTTTGTTGGAAATACCCAGAAGCATCGATCAAATATTGGCATAGCAAACAAGACGGTTATTCCAAACGCAAAGTTATCCAACAAACAAAAAATATTGATAGCCTAGATGGTTCGCTAAAATCTGAACAATCTTTGTGAGAATTGCACTAGCACAAATAAATTCACATCTCGGCAATTTCAAAAAAAATTCTGAGACCATTGTTGAGAATATAAAGCGCGCAAAAGAAAAACATTGCGACCTCGTAGTATTTCCGGAAATGTCTCTATTTGGGTATCGACCGAGCGATCTTTTAGAACGAAAAAGTATTGTGCTCGCGCAACTTGCAGAGTTCAAAAAAATTCACAAACAAGTACCTTCCGGTATTGCCGTTATATTGGGACTTGTTACTCTTAACGCGAAAAAAAACGGTCGCCCACTTTTTAATTCGGCAGTTCTTTTGGAGCGCGGACGCAAACCTCGCTTTTTCAACAAGGAACTGCTTCCCACTTACGATGTATTTGATGAATATCGCCACATCGAACATGGTCAAGTTAAAGATAACCTTTGCACGATTGGTAAGAAAAAAGCTCTTATTACCATTTGTGAAGATATTTGGGCTTGGGATGTTCCTGGTTATAAAAATATTTATCCGACCAACCCTTTGGCGAAAATAAAAAAGCAAAAAATTGATTTGATTATCAATATTAGTGCTTCGCCATTTTCAGTTAAAAAAGAAAAATTGCGCCATCACATTGTTAAAAAGACGGTTGCTCACTTTAAAGCGCCTTTGATTTACGTCAATATGGTTGGTGCCCAAGATGAATTGATCTTTGACGGTGGCAGCTTCGCGATGTCAGCCAAAGGGAAGCTCCTAGCGCAAAGTGTTCGTTTTGGTGAAGACCTAAATGTTGTCGACCTAAATAAACATGAAGGCGGATTTAGAAATCAAATTTTGTCAGAAAGTGAATCGCTTCGCCAGGCGCTGGTTACAGGCATTCGCGATTTTTCTCTTAAAACAGGAATCCCCAACGTTCACTTAGGCCTAAGTGGTGGTATCGACTCTGCTGTAGTTGCCTGTTTAGCCGTGGATGCCTTGGGGCCAGCAAAAGTAAAAGGCTTTGCTCTACCAGGCCCATACAGTGCACCTGAGAGTCTAAAACTTGCAGTCGCTCTTGCAAAAAATATTGGCGTAGAAAATTTTGCTGTTGATATCAACGAGCCCTACAAAGAAGTCTTAAAACAAATTGAAAAGGCATTGGGTCCTTTGCCTTTCGGTGTAACCCACGAAAATCTACAATCACGAATACGTGGATTGGTTTTGATGGCCTATGCAAACTTGCAAAACAGTTTGTTGCTTACAACTGGAAACAAATCAGAATACGCGACTGGTTACTGTACTTTATATGGCGATATGTGTGGCGGACTTGCACCCATTGCTGATCTCACTAAAAAACAGGTTTACGATTTGGCGAATTTGTACAATGCCCAACGCGAACTGATTCCTCGCAAGATCATCGATCGCCCTCCCACTGCTGAACTTAAACCTAACCAGCGTGATTCTGATTCGCTTCCCCCTTACCCTGAACTTGATAAGGCCGTACAAAATATCGTCGAGGAAAAGGCACCTGCTAAAAATGAAACTGAAAAATGGTTGATCAGTGCTCTTTTACGAAGTGAGTTTAAGCGATGGCAAGCTCCCCCAATTTTACGAGTGAGCGAACATGCTTTTGGCCGCGGGCGATCGTTCCCAATCGCCAACAAAGCACAATTTTAAATATCTAAAAGACTTAATTGTTTTGGCTGCGGAATAATTTGTGGAAATTTTTGTTCCGGTCTACCTGTCAGAGCTATGAGGTTTTCAATACTTACTGGGTTTGAAACTTTTTGTAGAATGTGGCCGAACAAATGACCACAGCAAATCGCATCAGCTTCCGCTCTGTGGAACTGACCCTTAGGAATACACAGATGATTCACCAAGGTTTCTAACTTATAATTGAGCAGCCCTGGAAAAACTTTTCGTGAAATGGAAAGTGTGTCAATAATAGTGCCACGAGGAGCTGGAGCTTCAAAAATCTTTACATCTGAGGTGATGAACTGGGTATCAAATGCAGAGTTGTGCGCTACCATCACCACATCGGCGCAAAATTCTGCAAAGGATGGCAAAACCTGATCAATGGTTGGTTGATCTTTCACCATATCATCAGTGATTCCGTTCACGCGGCTAGCACCAGCAGGAATTGGAATTTTAGGATTTACTAAAGTGGAAAAACGGCTGACTGGTTGACCATTTTCAAAGCAAACAGCGCCAATTTCAACAATTCTGTCTACGCCAGCAACGGTGCCCGTTGTCTCGATGTCGAATGCAATGTATTTCATAAAGGAAAGTTAACGAAAATTGATATATAATTCAAGATCTGTGAGCAAAATTAAAACTAATGGTAGCCCAAAAAAAAATGAAGACGTCGTCGAGATATCGCCTTCGGGAATTAAGCTCTTGATAAATTTAGAGAATAATCTCCTCGATTTATTTTTGAACAACAATGTTGAGATTAGTCACTCCTGCGAGGGCAACGCTACTTGTGGCACCTGCCGAGTCATTGTGAAAAGTGACTTATCGGTTTTGCCGGCCCGACAAGCTCTGGAACAAGAGATAGCCGATGAAAGGAAGTTCAATGACGATGAGCGGCTTTCATGTCAGCTTTGCCCTTTTAATGGTCTTGTAGTAAGCATTCCGCCTGTTAAAGGTAAAAAGAAATGAATCCAGAAATACTATCTACACCTGAAGCAAAACGCGATCAGGCTTGGGAAAAAGAATTTTTACAGCAATTTGCCAACTCCTCATTGGAACTTGTGTTTGATGATGCGAAATCGGGGCCCGATGGCTTTCCTTACTTATTCGTTAAAACTTCGGAAAAGGGCACAGAACCTGCGGTTAGTGTGATCGACTGGCTGGCCACACGCGGAATTGGCCTGGTTGTTAACGCCGAAAAGCAACTACCCGACTACGTATTTACTTATGGCATGTTGTGGAATTTTCGCGAACGTAAAGATTTTTTAAGTTCACCCATCAAATCGCGCTCTGATAGATTTGAACTACGACCGGGCCAACCTCTTTATCATGGTGATTTGTCCCTTGAATATTTTCCCGAGTACGCCCGCAAACTCTTACGGGAATTTTTCTCCCAGCAAGGTATTTTCGCAGCCCGCGTTTTAGCGCTGTCACAAGACAATGAACATTTTGATATTTGCTTTTCGGTGGAATCGCTAGGTTCGCCTGAGCCACGCGAATATCAGGGCATCGCCGAGGCCATTGCCTGGTTCTTTCCTTACAACACTTCTATAGTTTTGGTTTCTGAAAAAGACTTACCGAAATTTTTTAATCTTTAAACTCACCAGGCGACGGCAGAAGATCTACTAGGCATTCGCGCCAATAGTCAGGAGCATCCTCTGAAAAGTCGATGCCTATTTCAAACACGCCACTGCCCACCATGCGCGTACGGGCCACGGTGCCGCTGATTTCCAACTTCATTTGATCGATCTGTAACATCACTTTTTCGCCGACTAAAACATCAATATTTAAATTGCCACGTAGATTTTTGGGGACCAACTCTTTACGACTAACTCTCAATTGAAACCCAGTTGTTGAAGCATCGATAATTGTTCCCGATCGTGCAAGGAGGGCAAACTTCTCAAGAGACGTGAGGTTATTGAAGTGCAGTGAGCCCAGCATTTTGCGTTCAGATAATCTTTGATTCGATCTCATACTTTTACCACCTTGATATTTCACCCTTGTTTCTACCTATCGGCGCACCTAGACCTAGGCTAAAGGTAGGAATACGTTTGTCGGCGTTTTAAGATGATTTTTTGTATCAAGATGAGATTACGGTTTGGAAATTTGAGGGTTGGGTGAATTGGCGGGTTAGTGCAACGTTGGCCGGGTTCACTGCCACCGTGGCAGCAAGCGCTCGCGTCAGGGGCGCCGCGGGTACCACTGCGGAAGCTGCCCAAAAAATCAAATCTTAAACCAGTCAATATTCAGACACATCAACGTTTCATCGGGACAGTCTTTTAGTAATTTAATATTTTCCTGAATCAATTGGACTAAGCGCTTTCTGATTTCGCCTTGCAAAGACTGGGAGATAAGCATTGGCCCCGTGTAAAACAATTCCTCAGGATCAAACACTTGCATTTTCTCAATAGCTTTAATTCGCCAATTTGTATGATGACGGTTTACAAGTTGGGAGGTTGATTCCAAGTGGGTAATACGCGGTCCAATCTCAAAACCATTTTTCCCTTGCACACATAATCTATGTGTTAACAAAAAGTCCATCGTCTTACGCACCAAAGTGCGAGGAAGTTGTAAACGCTCAGAGATAGTTTCGATCGAGCGAAAGTCCTTTATTCCCGTCACCAAACTTACCGCAATAAAATACCAATTAGAGTAAAACATCGCCTTGGCTTCTTCCGAAAACTCCTTGGCCTGCGGTACACGAGATTTTAACTCCTTTGACCGCGATTTAATTTCTTGAAGTTGATTTTTAATGTGTGTTCTGTAGCGAGCTGTAGAGGCGCGAGCGAATTGAATCAACAAAAGAAAATATTCGCGCTCTAATTCGGTCAACGTAAAGAACTCAGCAACTTCATAACCCTGATCGAGAGTAAAATCGCGATCGCCCTTTAAGATTTGGCTTATCACGACAGAGTTAACACCAAGATGCAAAGCCAACTTACGAGCTTGCCCGCGGCCGCCGCCGGGAAATTTTTTTAAGCGTTCCACGAGAAATGTTTTGTAATTTACGAAATCGAAAATTTCCATAATAATTAGTTACTTATCGGTGTTTTTAACAAAATCATTAACTTTAATAGTAAAAATTAAATTAATAAATCTATCGAAGAAATTCTGCTCGAATTATATTGCACGACGATTGCAAAACCATTAACAAAGGGAGAACCAAATGTCTGTTAAACGTAAGGAAAGCCTAAAGCTTCTTTTTTTAGTGCTCTTATTAGTCACCAGCTATGTATCTATTTCTATAACCAGCCATGCTGCTGAGGGGGGCACCCATGGGGGCGGAGGCGGAACCATCAATGAGGAATTGGTCGATATTAACTTTCTATCTACAGAAATCTCGCAAATGAAACCATTCGTCGAGATGGCGATAAATTATCTCGATTTTCTCAATTATGCGATGAAAGTAAATCCAGTGCCATCGCCAGCTGCAAGGGCCGCTCAACAACTTAAGCCACATCTTTCTTCTATGAAATCAAAAGTAAAGTCTGAAGGATTTTTCGTTTTACAACATAGAGCGTGTAAGGACCAAATGGGCCGTGATGTCGATGCGAGCGTCGCCGATCCCGAATATCTCGATAAAGTGTGTATCAGCTCAAAAACACTTTCAACCAAACTCACTTACAATAATTACTTTTCGGGAGTAGTGAGTTTACTCATGCATGAAGAGGCCCATCTCTTTGGAGCATCCGAGGATCAGGCGCGAGCTATTCAACAAGTGATTAATATGTTCCTAAAGTCTGGTGATCGACTTGGTGCACTTCTTCATAGGTTCATTAATGAGAATGATGAGCTCATTAACGATGTAAAAAAGCTTATTGCCTCTGTAGAGACAAAAAACCAACCACAGATTTGTATGGAGCTTAGCACATTATCAACGAAGTATGGTCGGTTAATTCCTGTGGCGACAAGCCCACTAATGGGCGGCATGTCTGTCTTAGACGGTGCAGGACATCGTCACTACAGCCTTGGCGTTCTGCAAGCCAACTTCACCAACTCCTACTGTTTCGATGAATCTAGCGTCGAATGGAAAAATATCGCGAAATTAACAATGGGAAAAGATGTTATCGCTGCATCTAAAGTGGTGGAGAAAATATTCGAAGAGGGCGACCAAATAATCGTCGTTAAACCCGGTGATCGCTCGCAACTTAAAAACGCATTGGTCATTATTGAACAATACCTCATGATTCAAAAATATCAGGCCGAGAGTATTTCGCCCATCGATATTCCCAAGGGTGATCTCGTAGATCAGAAGTAATTGCGCGGCCACTGCCACCGTGGCAGCAAGCGCTCGCGTCAGGGGCGCCGCGGGTGCCATTGCGGAAGCGGCCCAAAAAAAATCCACACGAAAAATCCTTAGAAATTTTTCGTTGTGGGTTTTTTCATATTTTGGGAGGAGCGAAGGCCGAATCCCGGACCGACGCAGAGCTTATTCACCAGTGGAAACTAGCAACGACAATACTTACTTCAAACTCGCTACCGCAAAACCGTGGCCATCATCAAGCCAGGCGTAACCGCGACCGACGACTTCACCACCAATGGCGAACTCAAAAGAATGACCGTCATCAGCCAAAGATTGCCAACCATCAACAACGACATCAGACAAAACGCGAATGGGAAACTTAATATTAGCGGCTTTAAAAGAAGCTTCTTTAGCCACCCACTGTAAGACATCATTAGGATAGTGTTCATCGTTAGAACTGATGCGCTCAATCACGTCGTGACGAATGCGGGAAGCTTCTTCAATGTCAAACCCGATGGGAACAGAAGGCTGACACCATACATAACCGCCTATATCGCGACAATGAGAAATCGAAACTCCTTCAGTCACACGTTCGGCAGGAAGAAAATCAAAATCCTTCATCAAACTATTATTGATAAAACCACGATAAGCAGGATGCGAAGAACTAAACTCGGGCTTGAGATTAATTTGAAAATCCTCAAAGCCAAAAAACTTCTTTATGGAGTCAATTCGGGAAGAACTTAACATGTTACACCTACACTTGTTTGTTCATTTTCAAAATTAATAAAACGACCAGGCCATACCACGGGCCGACCTTCTGTTATTGCCATCATACGTTCTAAGGGAACACGAGCGCGCTCAACCAATGAACCAGGGATAGAAACTTCAGGAGACAATCGCTCTAAACAATCACGAATTTTTTCAAGCGTGTTCAATTTCATGTAAGGACATTTGTTACAAGCACAACCATCATCAACCGGCGCTTGGATGAGTTCCACATCGCTTCGCAACTTGGACATTTGATGAAAGATTCCATGCTCGGTCGCGACAATAAATTTGCGCACGCTTAGATTTTCCCGGACTTCTTGAATTAAACGCGAAGTTGATCCGACAACATCGGCATATTGTAGAACCGCTTCGTCACATTCAGGATGAGCCAAAACTAAAGCATCGGGATGCTTTTCGCGTAATAAAAACAACTCACGCGCATTGAATAAAACGTGCACCTGGCAAGAGCCCGGCCACAATTCCATTTCGCGATCCAAACGCTGTGAAAGCCAGCGACCCAGGTGGCGATCAGGACCAAAAAGCACACCACGCTCAGGAGGAATACTATTAATTATTTTTTCTGCATTCGAAGAGGTACAAATAACATCGGAGATAGCTTTCACTTCAGCACTGCTGTTTATGTAGGTCACGGCGATATGATCGGGAAACTGCCGCCGCCAAGCTAAATAATTTCTGTGGGGAGATAGTTGCACGAGTGAACAACTGGCGGCCAGATCAGGAACCAACACGCGCTTAAAAGGTGAGAGAATCTTCACGCTCTCAGCCATAAAAACGACGCCTGCCAAAACCACAACATCTGCAGATGAATCACGACCAAATTGAGCGAGCTGTAAACTATCCCCTACGTGATCGGCAATATCTTGAATTTCGCCCTCTTCGTAGTAATGAGCTAAAATAATGGCGTTGTGTTTTGCCTTTAGCTCACGAATTTCATTTTCGATGGACATGTTTAATACCTGTTTTTTTACAGGTCTCCGCCCTTTAACAAAGTGATGATCGACTTGGACACAAATTCCAGTGATTCAAAAACTCCGCTGCCTTCTGAGGCTGTAGCTTCAAAGTCCGGCGAGTTGTACTTATTAAGTGCGGCTCGAAGCTCAGCAACTGAACATGCATTCGGTAAATCTCTTTTATTATATTGTATGGCCATTGGCACTTCCCGAATGTCATAACCTTGTTGTTTTAAATTTTTTTCAAGGTTAGCCAACGATTCCAGGTTTTCATCCATACGTTCACGTTGCGAATCCGCAACAAAAACGACGCCATCAAGCCCTTTGAGGATTAGCTTACGACTGGCATCGTACACGACTTGGCCAGGAACAGTGTAAAGGTGGAAGCGGGTTTTCATACCGCGAATCTCACCCACACTCACAGGTAGAAAATCAAAG
>CAYPZY010000095.1:0-9249 GCA_964415155.1 uncultured Bdellovibrionales bacterium | reverse complement strand
GATATCAGGATCGTACAAAATAGCATTAAAAGGACGTGTAGAAATATCGGGATCACTAAACCCCATGCCGTGCAGACTTGTCATCAATGTATCGATCGCCCAATAAACTTGAACTTCATCAAAACCATCGTTGATATAAGTTACTGGATCATGATTGGGATGCCTTTGTGCGATCCGATTTGCAGCTGAATTCATATCAAAAAGTGGTATTCCCAAAAGTGAATTGGAAGGAATCATCTCACCAACTTCTTTGTCCTCTATTTTGGTAACTCCCCAATACGGTTTGTATTGAGCCGAAACCGCCGGAGTAAAATTGATTCCTTGATACTTCTTTAAAATTTCTGGGTGAAGATTAATCGTGGCGTACTTTCCATCTAAAACCAAACCTTTTGCAAGATCGTTAGTAGCTTGTGGAAGTGACTGCAGAATTTTGCGAGCTTTATTTTTTACATCTGCTGGCGACCAAAAACCTTTCGCCTGATATTCCGGCTCCAAACCAAGAATGGGATCTATTTTGTCTTCAGTGTAGCGACGATCTCGTAAAGCCACATAGGGATCAGCTTCTACTTTTGGGCGATTGTCATTGAGATTTTTTAGAACCACAGGAATTCTTTTCTGAATGCTGCCTTTCTCTGGTTCTTCGTAAATCAAATACACTTGCGCTGGTAAATCCACTTGCGGAAATTCGCTGTAACTTGAATCCATCACGCGTTGGAAAAGTAGATCAATCACAATCTGGTGATAACCGCGACGGCCCTTAACTTTAACCGAACGCATAAGTCTGTCGTTTTGCCACTGATCATTCCAGCTAACCGATTGAATCATTTTATCATCGGGGTGATGTTTAACAACGCTTCTCACCAACCGCATGGTTTCCTGAGACGATAAATTCTTTTTCAAACTTTGAATGGAGATGCCTTGGTCTGAATATGTTGTTAGAATGGAGTCCAATTGTTCTTTGGGTTCTAAAAACGCCTCCATTTGGATGAGATTCTTATTCTCTTTACCCGCCCAAATCCTTACAGAACGTTGGCGTACGGGCACCCCCTGCAATACCTGCTGCCAGACATAAAAATTGGCCGTTGCTAACTCTTGTTTCTCAATGAGTTTGAAATCGTTAGATGTGTAATCCGATTTTATTTGTACGTTAATCTTTTGTAAAACGTGTGCTAAGTCTGAATTAGCATCTTGTTTTCCCGTCCAACGCACTGACAGAGGTGCCGCCATTAATTCAGAAAATGTGAATAGAAGAAAACCTATGATTGAAACAAATCTCATGATGCCTCCACCCTGTAAATAGTCCCCGGGTTACCTTCTATGACAGAAGAGGAATTCATGGCAAGAAAACTTTAAAAATTATAGCGTTGCCACTAAAAGTTATTAGACGTAGAAGCTAAACTTATGAATCGCTTGTCACGAGAGAAAAGCCCCTACCTCCTGCAACACGCCAGTAACCCCATCCATTGGTTTTCCTGGGGCTCAGAAGCGTTTGAGGAAAGTAGAAAGCAAAACAAACCCATTTTTCTATCTGTTGGATATTCCACCTGTCATTGGTGCCATGTCATGGAACATGAGTCATTTGTCGATACAGAGGTGGCTGACTTTTTAAACGCACATTTCATATCTGTTAAGGTTGATCGTGAAGAGCATCCACATGTTGACTCTCTTTACATGGAAACAGTTCAAGCCATGAGCGGGTCAGGGGGCTGGCCAATGACCGTTTTCATAACTCCCGAGGGAAAACCATTTTTCGGTGGCACTTACTTTCCTAAAGTATCATTCCTGCATCTCTTACGTAACGTTCAGACTCTCTGGCAAAAAGATCCTGATAAAATTGTTGCGGAAAGTGAAAAAATTCTTACTTGGCTACAAAATGCAAAAGCCCAGGCACTTGGCGGCGTTCTTGATAAGAATATTTTTACGAAATTTTGCCAGACCTTCTCAGATAATTTTGACCACGATAACGGCGGTTATCTTGGTCATCCAAAATTTCCACCGAGCTATGCCTTAAGAATGCTTTTAAGATGTCATTCTCAAACTAAGAACGCAGCCGTTTTAGAAATGCTTACCAAGACACTCGATAAAATGGGTCGAGGTGGAATTTACGATCATATTGGCGGGGGATTTCATCGCTATTCTACAGACGAAAAGTGGTTTGCACCGCACTTTGAAAAAATGCTTTACGATCAAGCGGCCCTCGTGCACGCCTACCTCGAAGGTTACCAGGTTACTCGCGAAGACGAATACCGATTAGTCGTTCGTGAAATCATTGATTATGTTTTACGAGATCTCACTCATCCCGACGGCGGGTTTTACTCTGCCGAGGATGCCGACAGCGAAGGTAGTGAGGGAAAGTTTTACGTTTGGACGACCGGAGAGCTTAACGCTGTACTGACGCCTCAGGAATTCTCCGCTCTAAGAAGTGACTTTTCATTCACAGAAGAGGGAAATTTTGAAGACGGCACTAACATCTTGTTTCTCAAAGAAACCGCAACACGCAAGAACCGAAGTGAAAACCTAAAGTCAGCCCTCGCAAAACTCCTCTCAGCTCGTGCTAAAAGAGTTCGACCATTACGCGATGACAAAATAATCAGCGAGTGGAATGGACTTTTCATATCAGCTTTAGCTAAGGCATCTCTGATCCTAAAAGATGATACCTATAAGGCCGCAGCGGAAGATGCAGGCCATTTTATCTGGACACACCTACGAGATTCCGAGGGGCATCTTTACAGAAGGTGGATTAAGGGCGAGGCCAAGTTTTTTGCGGGACTTGCGGACTACGCTTTTGTGGTCGACGCCTTCTTGGAATTGTACCAGGCAACAGGCAGTGTCCTTTGGTTTGAGCGTGCCGAGCTTTTGCAAACAATCCAAGACAAACTTTTTTGGAATGCTCAGGGCTCTTATAATGACAGCGCACCAGATGATCTATTAATTCATCAAAAAAAGACTTTTGAAGACAATGTGATCCCTTCAGGTAATTCTATGTCGATCTTAAATCTACTGCGTCTTAGCTCATTTAGTTTGAAATCAGATTATTCGCTCAGAGCCAGTGCCCTCATGAAATCATTCCCTGAATTCGTGGAACGCTACCCTTCAGGATTTCCTCAATTTCTCATGGGATTAGACTATTTTTTATCTGACAAAAATGAAATTGTGGTCGCGGGCGGCGATCTTCACACTCTGCGCGCTCTCGCTGAACCCTTCTTCCCCAATAAAATTCTTGCCATTAGTGACAATACTTTACCCCCCGTTGCCAAAAGCAAACCGCCGCGAGAGGGAGAGGTGACTATTTATATTTGCAGTAATAACGCTTGTCGTGAGCCACTCTCATTAAATGCTGCACTAAACGTATTGCGATCTTAAAACCCTGCGCATAACCTTATTGGAAGCGGTTCGCGGTAAAGAATCTAAAATGACAACGTCATGTATTTTGAAAAGAGGATTTAATTTCTCGCGAATAGCCTTTTGCATTGGCTCTCTGAGCGAAGATTTATCCATATTGTTCGATTTATTTAAAACAGCGAAAATGACCAACCAACTCGGACCACCACCAGGTGGGTTGATCGCTACTGCCGCGGTTTCAGAAACTCCATTGACGCCATTAAGTACCCGTTCGATTTCCGCTGAACTCACCTTAATACCACCGAGATTCATAGTGTCGTCAGCTCTACCATGCGCTCGATAATAGCCATTTTCTAATTGCTCTACCTGATCACCATGACGCCTTAGTAGCTCGCCTTCTGGACCGATTGGCGTTCCCTCATAATAGACTTCGTGATGATCCTTATTTAAAAGCTTCGTCGAGAGACCAATTGAAGGTGGGACCAGAAAAAGCTCACCGTTGTCACAAGGTTTATTGTCTTCATCTAAGATATAGAAACTTAAGCCAAGCGCCGGAGTCGTAAAGGTAGCTGGAATTGCGGGTTGTAAGACAGTACCAGTAAGGTAACCGCCACCAATTTCCGTACCGCCACAATATTCAATGACGGGTTTATTACCTGCCAACGACATCAAAAACTGGTAGTCGTCGGCATTAGAACATTCGCCGGTTGAACTAAAGAGTTTCAGCGAAGACCAATCAAGACCTTGCATACAGTCGCTGGCCCGCCAAGCTTTAACGATACTGGGAACAACACCAAGCACGGTTACCTTTGCATTCTGAACAAACTCACCAAATTCACGACCGGTAGGTGCGCCACCAAACAATGCGATCGTAGCGCGGTTGATGAGAGTTGCGAAGATCAGCCAAGGTCCCATCATCCATCCAAGATTGGTGGGCCAAGCAACAACGTCATACTCGTGAATGTCATGATGGAAAAAGCCATCACTGGCGCATTTAATTGGAGTGGTGTGAGTCCAAGGAATAGCTTTGGGATCACCAGTGGTCCCTGAGGAGAACAAAATATTTATAGGATCATCTGGATCACAAGTGACAGAAGTAAATTGAGATTCTTTGGACAAAAATGAGAGCCACAAAATATCTTGGTGGCGCAGATGAGGCACGTTTTCTCCCAAAACTATAATCTTATCCGCTCCAGCAGCTACTACCTTTTCATACAATGGGAGAGTTTTTCCACCTCTATATATATAGTCTTGCGTGAAAACAGCTTTGGCTTTAGAAATTCGCAGCCTTGTTGCAATTTCCTCTGGCGCAAAACTATCGGCGATTGAAACCACCACCATACCCGCGAGAACAATACCCAAATAGATCGCAACAGATTCTGTATTCATTGGCATCGCAATCGCGATGGCGTCACCTTTACGAAACCCCAGGGCCAGCAATCCATTTGCGACCTGTGACGAAAATTTTTTCAAATCTCCGTAGTTTAACTGCGATATAGAGCCGCTCTCGCTCGTATAAATAACAGCTGTTTTGTCATCGTCAGTGTTAAAGCAGCTATCTGCGATATTGAGCTTGCCGCCGAAAAACCATTGTGATTTTTCCACTCCAAGTGACAAATTTAGGAACTCTTGTGACTCTTTTTTTGACACTATCTTGAGATACTGTACAACCTTTTGCCAAAACTGCTGACGATTTTTGACACTCCAGCGATAAAGGTCACCGAATTCAGTCATCTTCAAATCAGTCATCATCCTAGTAATATTGGATTTTTTCTGAATCTCGGAGTCAGGCAGCCAAGCGTACTTTTGCATATCTAAATTTTTTACACTTTTGGTCTTGTCCTTGCAAACCCAAAATCCGCCAAACCTAAACTTATCGAGAGGAAGGATCTATGCGATCTTATCAAACCAACTCTATCTACCTGTCAAAGCCATTTACACTAATGGCAGCGGCGGCAACGCTTCTATTATCGTCTTTATCACAAGCTCAGATAACTCCTGAGATAGAAAAAGATTGTATCGCACAACTACGACAAGGATTTCAAAGCGTTAATTACGAATCCACGCCCGGCGAAGCAAAGTTCATTCAGAACACTTACGTCGTTTTGACCAACTACGTACCCGGCGAACTAGAAACAGAACAGTTTGTTCCTCGCGGTTTATATCGCACCCCTAGCGGTCCAGAGAGTTGGAATTTCTTTTTCTCGATGAAACGAGAAATCTGCGCCCCAGAGAATGGTGTTGATTTACAAGGTTTGGCACGTTTACAGGTCGCGGAATACGTTTCGCGCATGAAAGCTTTGCGCAAGTTCGAATCGCAAACAGATTTGAAAAATAAAGGAATGATGAACTTACCTGCAGTTCCATTCGCGACACTAAAAGAACAAGAGTTCAACAATTTGATGGACCCCGCTGCGAAAAGCGCTAAACAAGCCGTTGATACATGGGCCGCTAAAAAAGTAGCTTACTTTAAAGAGCATGGTCGCAGTGAGCCAGTTGATGGCGAAACATTTGCGCAAAAACTTTTAAAGCGCATCAAAGAATCCACCCGCAGTGCTAGTGGTACTGTTGGTGTTGGAAGTTGCTGGAAAAATCCAGATCCAAACTCTGTAAAGAACTGTACAAACTTTAGTTTAAACTCGATGATTGATCTTTTGGCTTTGGCCTTCGGTCAAGACAACCTGCCAGAGATTGCGAAAAATCGTCTTTACGTCAGATCGGCCTCAGATTTGTCAGTATTCGGCAACGGTAATATGACAACTAGCTCTATTACTGGTATCGAACTTCAAGTTGGCGATAGCTACTTCCACGTTCGTGACAATCGCAAATCTTTCGTTCATCACCGTGACAACGAAGAACAGTGTGACGGCAGCACTCACTGTAAAAAGAATCGTTTCACGTCTTATGGTTTTAGATGGAACCTAGTGGACCCTCTTAAGTACCGTTCTAACGTTTACTTCGAGTACGACACTGTAAAATTCGACAATAAAGATTTTGAAGCTCCAGTTATCAAACAAACTTCTGATAAAATGCCACACTGGCCATACCTACGCCGGGTCCGCACTCCCGACAGATATCCAGGTCTATTGCTCGGCTATATGTTACGCGTTGGCTTTATCGCGCAAGTGGCTCGTAAGGTTCCCAACTTTTTACCTTTTATTAAAAATCTCGAAGGCGTTTACGGCCACTTCGAACTTTTCGGTGACGCCATTGGCTATGGATCTACTGTTTTCACAGACTCACCAGATTCTATCGACTTGAGCTTCGGCTTCCAAATCCGTTACCCCAAGCACTACACGGTGGGTTTGCGCTACACTAAGAGCTCAGAAGTTGAATTAAAGGATGTAAAGTTCCACGGTGAACGCCGTAGTCTTGATACCGTAATGGTGTTCGTGACAATTCCATTTGTTGAACCTGACTATATTGATGATGAAGTATTTGTTCCCGGTGAATACAACAAACCATTTACAGTTGACAGAGCCAACATCGTCTACCGCACTTACAAAGGTGATGTCCCTCTTCACCCAAATGGTATTGAGGATAAAATCCGTCAAAAAGAAATGGGCATTGATGTCGCTGCTTCTTACGGAAGATCTATTTATGAAATGATGTTGTTAAACGCTTCTGGTACGGATCTTTCTAATAATCAGAGCGATAACTACCAGGCGTTGATGCTAAACTACAAATACGAAATCAATCCAAACTTACGTTTGGTTCTTGCAACACGCGTGGATAACTTTGAAGGAACAAACCATGACCTTCAAGTCGGCGCCGAGATCATGCCGCTTAAAGGTACCCCTGCAGAGAACTATGTGAACATGACAATCACACCACTTGTCTCTGTCAGCACTGATCTTTGTGCAACTGTACGCTGTGAAAACGTGCGTAAAGAAACACCAGCTGGCTTGGATCTCACCAAACGTTGGACTCTACACATTAACGCCGATAAAGACTTAGAGTTTCCTTGGTGGATGGGTCTTGATAAACTTGGTGTAAGCGCCAACATTGGAATCTTCAGTACCACTACTGCTACAACCAATTTTGAACTTGGTCACTGGCACGTCGGTGTTCGTGGTAGCCTTCTACAAAAACGTTGGGGCTTTGCTCTTAGCGTATTCCCTTTCATGCAGGCAGTTCCTTTTGGTGTCGGTGCCGCATCTCCTGATATCGGGCTGGGCCACGGTCGTACAAGCACTAACGATAAACCAATGGTTGAACTCAGCCTTGATGTCTTACGCGCTGGCCGCGAAGCTCGTAGACTTTGGAAAGGTGAAGAGCTCCAAGTTCAAGAGCCTGTAAATGCTGTAACCGAGAAGAAGGCCGCAAACATTCTGAGTTTAGCTCAAGGTCAAAAGCCTTCCGAAAAGATTGATCCCAAAAAGATCGTTGTAGATATTAACAATCTTCCACGACCAGAAACAGACCAATCAAAAGTAGTACAAGCCCTCTTTGACATCATGACCCTTTGGTTACAAGGCGACGAGGCTTCTCGCTCACCAGAAGCGGAAAAATTGCGAGAAACGGTTCCTCACCTAGTTCTAAACATCGCGAAGAAAAAGCTTTACACTGCGAAATTACAGCTTCTGTCTGGAAAAGTTGAAACTCAAAAAGTAGCAGTATCTTTACTTGAAGATGTGCGACAAATTTACGATGTTAAGCAAAATTATGCCGAAATCGAGTTAGAATCGGACCGTCGTTTAGAGACTCTCTTTAGACATATTTTATCTCGCAGTGAACAGTGGAAAGCCAACATTCAAGCATTATCAAACCAAATCCAAGCAGAAAGCACTTACTGCTTGGGCGTGGCTCTTAAAAAGACTGGTAATGTTGAACAAGGCGAAAAGCTGATGAATGAAAGTGGTTACAGTTTACCTAACAAAGTGACCCGCTCATTAAAATCTGCAACCACTGACGCGAAATATTGTGTTGCCGACTGATCGGTGGGATTTTAGGTTTGGCAGGATCTAATCCCTGAGGCCTTCTCTTAATCGAGAAGGCTTCTTAACATCCAGGCCGTCTTCTCATGTAACTGAATTCTTTGAGTCAATAAGTCACAAGTAGCCTCGTCTGCGTTTCTCTCCGCCATCGCAAAAATTTCCCGAGCTGTCCTCACCACTGTTTCGTGACCATCCACCAACTGCTTAATCATTTCCTTCGCAATCGGCTGCCCTTCTGCCTCTTTCACTAAACTCAGTTTCGCAAATTGCTGGTAACTACCTGGGGCAAAAAATCCCAGCGCTCTAATTCTCTCTGCTATTGTATCTACCGCTTCGGCAAGCTCTGTATATTGCGTCTCAAACATCAGATGCAATGTCTGAAACATCGGCCCCGTCACATTCCAATGAAAATTGTGCGTCTTTAAATAGAGTGTGTACGAATCAGCAAGTAACCTAGAAAGTCCATCCGAAATTTCCTCTCTTGCCTTTGCCTCAATTCCTATATCAATTGCTGTGTGATCTTGTCTCATTTTCCCTCCCTCCTATATTCAATTCTGCAAACTCCGTGCTCGTAATCTCAGTTTGAGAATCTCACTTTCAATTTTTCTTAACACCTGAAAACACTGAACAATTCTCTGCCAAAAGAGGGATTTCAAAACTTTTCGGTTAAACTAGAATTATATATATGGAAGCGATCATAAGGATCTCTTCCACTCTCGCAAAAAAACCAATTCCCTTCCCTTGACTCCCGGCTGCTTGCAGCTCGGGAGTTTTTTTTAAACTGGCCTACATTAATGGTGATAGAACCGAAGAGGTTAGAGGATAATAATTTATCCGGCTAAGGCTTTGCTTTTTATTTGGCCTATGACCATTTCTTGTCCCATTTGTAATAGCCAAAATGAAAAACAGTCTGATTCACGGACAATTATTCGGATCGGCAAGTTTTATAGGAAGTCTGACTCCACCTTTG
>CAYPZY010000094.1:0-9264 GCA_964415155.1 uncultured Bdellovibrionales bacterium | reverse complement strand
GCATCAGTTTCACCACATTGAACGGTGTCGCCATTGGAGTTGAGGGCGCGTACTTCGGCATAACGAATGGGATTGGAACCTGCTTGAACGGCGCTCAAACCTGTAGTTGTAGGTAAACGATACTTGTAAACAGCTTGTCCAGTGATTGTCGCAGGAGAGGAGTAGTTAGAAACTGTCGTGCAATAGGCTTTTTCGGCGACGACGGGGCTAGGTGCGGGATCGTCGTTTGATGCGCAAGCATTTGCAAACAACACCAGTAAAAGCATCGTTCCCATGATATAAAAACCAGCTCTTTTCATCATTATCTTATCGGCAAAATAATCATTTTTTATGAATCTCAATTTGAGATGTCTTATGAAAACTGTTACCCTTTGAAAGTGGAAAAAGGTTTTAATTCCGACATCGACTTTGCCGGAAAGAAATATCATGTTCAGACAGAAGATTGGGGTGCTAGATACGGTTGTGTCGTTAGCCAAATTTTCTGCAACGGCGCACTCATCAAAAGTATTAAAACACCCTACGAAAAAATTCTAGCACGGGGACCTAGGTCTGATGTGCAAGCGATTCGCCTAGCCCTTCGTGATCAACACCAAGCAATTCTGGACCTTCTCATTTCTGGTCAATCTGATCGTTAAAAGTTAACATATAAGAATGATTCAATTTTCACACGTCTACAAAACCTATCCGGGGCCTATTCACGCGCTTAGTAATTTGGAATTGAAAATAGAAAAGGGAGAGTCTGTTTTCATTACCGGTCCAAGTGGCGCAGGAAAAACAACTCTGTTTCGACTACTCTCCGCCTACGATCGGCCCAGCTCCGGTCAAGTTAGTGTCGCAGGCTATGATATCAATCGAATTGATGGTGACGAGATAGCTATGTATCGACGAAATATCGGTGTTGTGTTTCAAGATTTTCGTTTGCTACGTGATCGCAATGTTTTTGAGAATGTGGCATTGCCGCTGGAAATTCGAAAAACAAAAGCTAGTTTTACTAGACAAAAAGTGAATGACCTTCTCGATATTGTCGGTCTTACTTTTAAACGCGATCAATATCCCGATCAACTATCGGGTGGGGAGCAACAGCGAGTTGCCATCGCACGAGCGCTAATTCATCAACCGAGTGTGCTTATCGCTGACGAACCGACAGGAAATTTGGATGCGCACTTGAGTTCTGAAATCATGGATTTACTTGAAAAGGTAAATGCGCAAGGAACAACAGTATTAGTGGCAACCCACGATGTGGAGCTCATCGAAAAGCGCCGTCGTCGAATTATTCAAATCAAATCAGGTGCAATAGTAAAGGACAGCAAGAATGATAAACCAGGGCTTGGAAAGCTTTAAAAGATCGTGGCTTCATCACACGGGTTTGCAGTTTGCAACACTAACAGTGTTGGTTGCGACTTACACTGTCGTTATTACGTTTTCTAGTCTGGGAAGTAACCTCAACTCCATTTTGTCGATGTGGGGTGAGTCTGTACAGATGACCGTGTATCTTAGCGATGAAGCTTCCGAAGAAAACATCAATAAATTAAAAGACGAACTAACTAGCATTGAAGGTGTTAAAGACATTCGCTACGTCTCCAAAAAAGATGCCGCCGAAAAATTTAAGATGGATATGTCGGGATTTATGCCAGAAGTGGTCAATGATCAAGATTTTGCAACGCCTTTTCCTTCGAGCTTTGTTTTAAATTTCAAAGAAAAAATGCGTCAGAAACTAGATTCTGAAAACCTTGGAAAAATCGCTAAGCACATTTCATCGCTTGAGGGAGCGGAAGACATTTCCTATGGCCAGGAGTGGTTAAAGAACTATGCATCGTTTATTGGCGGTATTAACCAAATGGCTTTTACGCTCATTATTATTTTACTGTTTGGCGGGGTCTTCGTTATAGGTAATGCCATTAAAACATCTATATTTATGCGCAAAGAAGAGATAGAAATTCTTGAACTTTTTGGCGCTACATCGAAATTTATTCGCACCCCCTATGTGTGTGAGGGTGCATTGATGGGCCTTCTGGCTTCGTCTATTTCATTAATCTTTACATTTTTTCTTTTTAAATATTTTCAAGAGTCATCCGCAATTCAAGCGGTTTTTTTATCAGTCAAAACACAATTTAAGTTTCTGTCACCTGTAACAATGGCGTTGTTTCTTTTTTCGGGAACAACTTTCGGTGCGTTGAGTGCCTTCCTGTTTGTAAGACGGTTGAATCACGGTTGGTTGGCAGCGCAAAGGACCGATATTTGAGAAAATTTGTTGTCCTTGCCTTATTGTTTGTTGATTTTAATCTTTTCGGTAAGACCACTGCACCCGATCAGCAAGCCAATATCCGTCAGCAGCTAGTGGAAGAATTGATCAGTGAAAAACTCACTCTGGAAGATATAGAAAAGAAAAAGCGCCAGCTATTAAGCTCGCTTTATGAGCTGAACATGGAGATGAAAAAGGTAAATAAAGAGAAGGCTAAACTCGTTGACGACATGTATGTGTCTGAAAATCAAATCAATAAAATTACGCTCATTATAGAAAGTTTGGAAAATAAGATCCGTAGCGAGCGGGACAAGCTGAAAGTTCAATTGCGGGCTTTATTTCAGATTGTTGATCAGGGCGCGCTTCGCCTTATTTTCTCCAACAAAACATCCCATGATTTGGACCGCGATCTTAAGTTTCTCAAGATACTTATGGATCAGGATTACAAAAGTATTAAAGAATACCAACGACTGATCTCTATCCATGATCATCAAAAGAAGTCACTAAAGCAGAGTATTGTGAAGCTGCAAGAAATTAAAAGTCGAATTAAAAAGAAGGAACAATTTATTCTTGCCCGGCAAAAGGAAAAAAAGGATATCATCGGCAAAATCGATACTAAGAGAAAGCAACAGATTTCCAATATCGGAAGTCTCAGGGAGCAGACTAAGAATCTTATCGGGAAAACTGGTGGTATTGATGAAGAACTTTCCAGTCTTTTGCAAACGTCATTTTTTGAGAATCGCGGTAGTCTCGCCCAACCACTTCAAGGTCCCATTTTGCGAGATTTTGGTCTGATTAAGGATGAGAAATTTAATGTCGTTATGAGCTCGAAGGGCCAATTCATTAAAGCTACTACCGGCAAAAAAGTGAAGTCCGTTTATTCTGGAATTGTAGAATTTGTGGGAAAGATCAAAAGCTTTGGTAAGACAGTGATACTCGATCACGGAGATCACTACTATTCGGTTTACTCACATCTCGACAATATTCAGGTCGCACCCGGTGATAAAGTAGAAACCCTCGAGGCCATCGCATCAGTCGGGCAGGGTCCTTTTGATTTGGGAAGCGGCCTTTACTTTGAGATACGCCATTTTTCAGAACCTGAAGATCCCAATCAATGGTTTAAATCAATAAACGATGGAGATATGCCATGAGAAAAAACATCAACAGAACTCTTCTTGCTGTGGCGATTGCGTCCGTCACGTTAGCTTTACTTGGACAATTGCTCGTCAGCATAAAGGGATCGGCGTGGGCAGAGGGCAGATATTCGGAGCTGCAAGTGTTTACTAAAGTTCTTAATCTTATCGAGAAATACTACGTTGAAGAAGTTGATACCAAAAAGTTGATCTACGGGAGTATCAAGGGAATGCTAAAGGAACTGGATCCTCATACCAACTTTCTTCCACCCGATATTTACGAAGAATTCGAATCAGAGACCACTGGAAAATTCGGAGGCTTGGGAATTGAAATTACCATTCAAAAGGGACTACTAACCGTTATTTCTCCCATCGAAGATTCACCGGCGTGGAAAGCTGGTGTTAAATCCGGTGATAAAATCGTCGAGATTGAAGGTGTAGCGACAAAGGGATTGAGTTTAGTCGACGCCGCTCAAAAAATGCGTGGCCCAAAAGGATCAAAGATACGTTTGGGAATCATGCGGGAAGGTTTTGAAAAACCTAAAGACTTCATCGTCTCGCGTGAAGTTATAAAACTCAATTCCGTTAAGTACACTGACCTTGATGACGGTTACGGATATTATAAAGTTACGAATTTCATCGAAAACACTGCCGAAGACTTAGAGAAGCTACTTAATAATCATGAAAAAAAGCACAAAGGCCATAAGGGAGCAATCATCGATTTGCGTAGCAATCCTGGGGGAATTCTGGACCAAGCTATTAAGGTTAGTGACCTCTTTTTGGATGATGGGATTATTGTTTCAACTATTCCTCGCGAAGAAAAAGGCAAAGAGGTAGTCGGAGCAAAAAAGGGTCGAGACTTTGTGAATTTCCCGATAATAGTTTTAGTTAACGAGTTCTCAGCTAGCGCTAGCGAAATTCTAGCTGGCGCTTTACAAGATAATCATCGGGCACTGATTATGGGCCAACGTAGTTTTGGTAAGGGCACCGTTCAAACAGTGGTCAAGCTCGGCGATGGTTCCGCGCTTAAAATGACAACGGCCCGCTATTTCACCCCTAGCGGAAAATCAATTCAGGCAGAAGGAATTCATCCCGACGTTATTCTTGAGCAAATCGATCCCGAAGCTCTTGAAAAGTCCATGGTCCAAGGAAATATCACTCGTGAGCAGGATATGGATCGCCATTTGACCAAAGGAAAGCGTAAGAACGAAAAAGTTGAACCAGAAATCCTACAAAATTCTACGGAATCATTTATGTATTGGTTTAGCCAAACAAAGAATAGAGAAGGTAAGGAAGCGAGTCCAAAACAACTATTGTTGGGTAAAGATTTTCAGGCACTCCAAGCTTATAATTACTTAAAAGCTTGGAAGGTCATGAGTTCATTTAGTTTACAAAAAGCCAATAAAAGCGATTAATCGATTTTAGGAAGCTTTTCTTTTTCTACTTCTTTGATTTTTGCTTTTGTTTCTATCAAAGAAATTACTTTGCTCTCCGCAATTTGATAGCTCAAACGTGAGCGCATCTCTGGCTCATTGTAATACTGTTTCAAGCGATTAATATCAATTCCAGAGCCGACGGCATATTCCTCGATCTTTTTATTGATCTCATCGGCAGAGGTTTTCATATTATTGTCTTTAGCCAACTTATCGACCAGAAAGTAGCTGTGAACTAAAAACTTTGCGGTTTTGTCAAAATCTGCTGACCAGTCTTTTTCGTATTGGGTGTAATCAGCTTCTGACATTCCTTGAGACATCATCCTGCGTTTGAAGTCTTCCACAAGACGATTGCGTTGCTCATCCTGAAGTGTTTTAGGAATATCGACAGGATTTTTTTCCGTTAGAGCAGTTAGGGCACGCTTTTTAAATTCTTCGTTGATGCGTTCGGTTTCGCCAGCTTTCATTTCTTCGCGAATAGCATCTTTGAGTTCATTAAGAGTTTGCTTCTCAAACTGTTTAGCAAACTCATCATCGATTTTGGGGAAATTTTCTTTTTTAATTTCCTTCACAGTTATCTTGAACGTAATCGTCTTTCCGGCGATGGGCTTATGATGGTAGTCTGCAGGAATGGGTTGATCAAAAGATTTGCCCTGACCGATGTTCATACCAAGAAGTTGATCTTCAAAACCTGGCAAAAATTGGCCGCCCCCGATTTTTACCGGCAAGTCGGTACCTTTAACTTCAGCAATTGGTGTTCCGTTATCGAAGCCCTCAAAATCAATGATTGCAAAATCATCCTTTTGAAGAGGTCGAGCAATTAGTACTGGTTCAAGCTTAGCATTACGTTTGGCCATATTATCAATTGTCTCATCGATCATTTTGTCGGTGATTGTGAGCTTTTCTTTGTAAATCTCTAAGCCATCATATTTAACTTCGGAGATATCAGGTCGAATCTCAAAAGAAGCAGTAAATTTTAAAGCGGCGTCTTCAGCAACAGCGGTCTCTAAATCAATCGTGGGTGCGCTTATTGGAACCAGTTGATGTTCATCAAGTGCGACAGAATAGTGGGATTGAATAAGATTTTGGGCGACGTCAGGTAGAACGCGATCTTTATACATGGTTTTGATCATCGGAAGAGGCGCTTTGCCCTTGCGAAAACCCTTAATTTCCACATTTTTTTGTAACTGCTTGTAGGCCTCATCAAAAGCCGCGTTTACCTTATCAACGGGCACTTCGATATTGAGCTTTCTTTCAAGACTTGATACTTTTTGGACATCAGACTTCATATATATTTTCTCCGGAAAGTTCTGGGAATATAAGGTACAGATACTCGCATGGCAAGAAAGATTGTTTTTTTTACGGGCAAAGGAGGGACGGGAAAGTCCACGACGGCAGCGGCATTTGCACTAGCGCGCGCCCGGGGTGGACAGCGCGTTTTATTGGTAGAACTTGGGGATTCAAGTTTTTATCAGGGATTGACCAATCAAGAAATTGGATTTCAGCCTTTAGAGTTGCAAACCAACCTCCACGTCGCCAAATGGGATGGTTACCATTGTTTACAAGATTACATTCGCTTTCTAGTTAAGTCTGATGCTGTGGCTAAGCTTGTTTTTGAGAATCCCTTTATGAGGACCTTGATAGATATTGGTCCCTCGCTTTCAGAGCTCGCTATCATTGGAAAAATTACAAGTGGCATAAGGCATGTCGGCCCGAAGTTAGATTATGATCTCATTGTGGTAGACAGTTATGCCACGGGTCATATGATGGCCCTTGTAAGAGCGCCGATTGGTATTTTGGAAGTGGTAAAATTTGGACCTATGGCGACCCATTGTCGCGATATGAATGCGGTGATGCGGGATCCTACTCTTACGGGCTACGCGATTGTGACACTGCCGGAAGATCTACCCGTCACTGAGTCTTTAGAATTGCGCAGTCAACTTTACCAAGAACTGCACGTCCCCGTGGAATTTATTCTTAACAGGATGGTGCAGCCCCCTGTGAAAGAGGATGAAATAAAATCTTTTTTGACCACAGACCCCACGCCCGCCATAAAAACATTTAGTCGCTACATTCTTGATAAAATGCAAATGCAGACAGAGCAGGCGCGCCGTTTAGAAAGTTCCCTGCCGCTAGCCAATGTTTTGTCAGCCGATAGTTGGCAGGTCATTGAATCTCTAGCCAAAACATTTTCTTCTGAGGCCAAATGGATGAGTTACTGAAAAAATATAAAGTTATTGTCTGTGCGGGAAGTGGGGGAGTTGGGAAGACGACTCTAGCGGCATCCCTTGCCGTTCGTGCTGCACAGCTGGGCCTTAAAGTGCTAGTGCTGACAATTGACCCTTCGCTACGATTGGCGACATCGCTTGGAATTTCAACCACTGACCCGAATGATGTCTTAGTTCCTAATCAAGACTATTCAGGAAAACTTTTTGCAGCGATGTTAAATTCGAAAAAGGTATTTGATGATTTTGTTCGTAGGGCCGTTCCGGATCAGCAAGCGGCTGAAAAATTTATGCGTAACCGTTTGTATGCCCAGCTTTCAACGAAACTAAGTGGTTCTCAGGAATTTACTGCTTTAGAGAGACTTTTTGCGAGTAGCCAAGAAGGCGGTTATGACCTCGTTATTCTGGATACTCCACCCACCAAACACGCTATCGATTTTTTAAAAGCGCCACAAAAGTTAAATTCCATGTTTCAGAAGTCGATCACTCAGTGGTTAGTGAGTACCCATCAACAATCTAAATCTTTCTTTTCGCGATTTTCCGCCACTCAACAGGTATTCAATGTATTTCGAAAAATCACGGGCTCTAATTTTATCGATGAGCTTGTGGAGTTCTTTGTGGGTTTAGAATCATGGCAAGAGAAGGTGCAGCAAAGAACGGTTGAAGTTCATAAGCTTCTCACGGGCCCACAAACAGCTTTTGTTTTGGTTTCAGGTTTTAATATCGATAAATTGGATGAAGCTAATTACTTTTACCGTGAGTTAAAAAAGGGAGGCTATCGTTTAGCTGCCATTATTATTAATAGGGCGGCTCCGGTAGAATTTAAGGATCAGGATTTACAGATTGGACCGCATGTTAAGTCTGAAAACCAGATGATCGGTGAAAAAATGATATGCTATTATAAGGAGTATCTCGCCTATTTTGCCGCTAGACAAAAGGCCTATGAAAGCTTTAAGGCGTTAGCGGAAGATAACATTACTTTTGTGCGCATTCCTGATTTTAATCAGGATGTAAACAACCTGCGAGATTTAGAAAAACTGGCTGAGCTTACTTTGAAGAGTGAGGTTAAAAGTTGAAAACATTAGCAGTCATCATGTTGAGTTTCGTCGCCTCTGCATGCTTCTCTAAAAAGGTTTCTGAAAAGCCTTTATCTGCAGCCGAACTAAGTGAACGTCGCGACCAAGAGGCAATTGTAGAAATTCAAAATCATTTAGAAAAGGAAGAATTCGAACAGAGTCATAAGAAGTCCAGTCAGTATTTGCTGAACACACCGCTGACAAAGAATTCACAGCTTGTGAATTATTATTTAAGTAGGAGTTTGGAAGGCCTAAAAAGGTGGGATGAAGCGGCGGAGTCTTATCGAAGTATTGTTCGCTCTAATACCAGCCCTGGAAGTTTGGTGGCAAAAAGTTTATACCGACTTTCCTTTTGCTACGAAGCCTTAAAGCAAGATGACAAGGTGATTGCATCGCTACTTGATGTGTTGAAGAGAAAAAATCAAATTGAACAAGAGATTGCATTGGCAGAAGTCCCGGCGCGGATTGCCGCTGCTTACGCGCGCATGGGTAACAGAAAACTTGCGGAAAAATACTACGCGAATGCTGAAGTGGGAATCAAAGAGGTGAGGCGAGTGAAGCAGAATGCGGAGCTAAGCCAGTGGTTGCCTAAGACTCTGTATTACATGGGTAACATGACGGTTAGTGAGGTGGATCTCGCGGAGTTTGAAAAATCTTTGTTACCTGTCGAAAAAGCGCAGGCCTATCTTCTCCAGGCGACCGAGCTTTCTGACGAATACTGGTCAGCAAAGGCCTCTGGTGAAATTCAAAAGATATACAGTGACTTGATAGCGGCGATTCAGAAAGTCCCCTTAAAAGAAAATGTAGATACGGAAATTGCCCAGCGCGAACGACAACAACGTCGTTGGCAAATGGCAACAGCGACGCTTGAGACTCTTCGTAAATTAAAGCTCAATTGGGTTCCTTTACACGAGCCAGTGTCAAAGGACACTGCTGCTGTGTTCGTATTTTTAGACAATAAGGAAGTTGAGCTTAGCCAAATTTTGGATGAACGTGAGATTGGCTCGGGTATTACGCCAGAAGTGCAAAGGCGCCAGGGGATTAAGCGCAAGGGAAAAGTCCAAGATCCAAATCCAGTGCTCGAAGAGATGGCGAAACAGAGAGAAAAAAAATGAGAACTGCAAGCCAACAACTATGGCAAGGGTTTAGCTCACC
>CAYPZY010000093.1:0-9356 GCA_964415155.1 uncultured Bdellovibrionales bacterium | reverse complement strand
CAGGATTTTGCTTCAATTGCCGCCCATGATTTACAAGAGCCACTCCGCAAAATTCTTTCTTTTCTTGATCGGGTAAAAGTAAAAACGACTAATTTAGAAGGCGACGTAAAGGATTATCTCGATCGCGTTCATAATTCTGCAGCACGCATGCAAACACTTATTGATGATTTACTTTCTTATTCACGAGTTACCACCAGGGCGCAGCCATTTGTGAAGGTCGATTTAAATAATGTTTTAAATGACGTGCTCTCGGATCTTGAGGTGCGCTTAGAACAGACCAAGGGCAAAGTTGAATTTGAAGAGCTCCCAGTGATTATGGCGGATGCGACGCAAATGCGTCAGCTTTTACAAAATATAGTTGGTAACGCACTCAAATTTCACAAATTGGGTTTGCCGCCAGTGGTGAAAGTTCACGGCAGGATTATCTCAGATGTTTTTATCAATGGTTTTCCTGTCTGTCAGATTACCGTCGAAGACAATGGTATTGGTTTTGATGAAAAATATCTTGATCGTATTTTTACCATCTTTCAACGCTTACACGGGCGTCATCAATACGAGGGAACCGGAATTGGATTGGCTGTTTGTCGTAAAATCGTCGACCGCCACGGTGGTTTTATTACTGCTAAGTCAAAGTTGGGAGAGGGTGCGACCTTTACCATTAGTTTGCCGATAGAACACAAAACTGGAGAAGTGAAATGAGACAAAAAAATCCTGTACTTATTTTAATTGCTGACGACGATATTGACGACCGTGATATGCTTCGCGACGCTCTTCAAGAAAGTCGCTTACTCAATGAAGTTCGCTTCGTACAAGATGGCGAAGAACTTATGGCTTACCTTAATCGCACTGGCCCATATAGTGATGTGAAGAAATATCCAACTCCTGGGATGATCTTACTTGATTTGAATATGCCGCGAAAAGATGGTCGCGAAGCTCTGAAAGAGATTAAGGGAAGTGAAACACTGAGGCAAATTCCTGTCATTGTCCTAACCACCTCAAAGGCCGAAGAAGATATTTTTCGCTCTTATAACTTGGGTGTGAACTCTTTTATCACAAAGCCTGTTAAATTTTCCTCGCTTGTGGAATTAATGAAGTCATTGGGCCAATATTGGTTTGAAATCGTAGAATTACCCAGACAGGGAGTTTAGTGACAAAGGAAATTCGTGTTCTGCTCATCGATGATGACGAAGATGACTTTGTCATGATTCGCGATCTGATCAGGGAAATCAAAGGTTCCACGGTCTATCATATGGACTGGAAAAGTGATTTCGAGAGCGGCCTTAAATCATTGATCGAGGGAAGTTTTGACATCTGCCTCTTGGATTACCGACTCGGCGAGTACAATGGCTTAGAGATATTGTCGACGGCTCGTCAAAAATCGGTGACAGCACCAATGATTTTACTTACAGGGTATGGCGACGCAGAGCTTGATTTTAAAGCCATGAAAATGGGAGCGTCAGACTACTTAGTTAAAGAAAAATTAAATGCCCACCTGCTTGAACGTTCCATTCGTTATGCATTAAAACACTCCCAGGATCTGCATGAAGTGCAGGAACAAAAAGAAAACTTCCACACGCTTTTCAATTCGACATTTGAAGGTATCATTGTCTACAAAGATGGTCTCATTAAAGATATCAACGCCGCCGCTTGCCGAATTTTTGGCAAAGCACCCGAACAAATGATTGAACATTCGTTGTTAGAGTTTATTCAACCAGATGTGCGCGATGAGTTTGACCGGCAAGTGTTGGCCAAATCTGACAATGTTATGGAAAGCATTGCCTTGCGTGGCTCTGACGAAACTTCGATTGAGGCAGTAAGCAAATTCATCACGTTGCAAGGAGAGTCAACTCTTCTTATTGCTATTCGTGATCTTTCGCAACGTAAACAAATGGAAGCACAGATTTTGCGGCAAGACCGCTTGGCCTCTCTTGGTTTGCTCGCGTCTAGTCTCGCCCATGAAATTGGAACTCCGCTTGGAATCATTCGTGGTAGAGCTCAATTTATTTCTGATAAAGCCAAAGATGAAAAAATAAAACAGGATATGGGCCTCATCACCTCGCAGATCGATAAGGTTGCTAAACTCGTCAATTCACTTTTACATCTGGCTCGCGAAAAAAAGTCGTCGGTGAAGGTGCCTGTGGACGTAGTTAAGATTCTGGACGACGTTGTTCGATTAGTTCAACATGAGATCGACAGAAACCAAATTACATTAATTATTGATAAAAAGGGAACTGGTCTTGTGCAAGCGGAACCTGGTCCTCTCGGGCAAGTATTTTTAAACCTTATCGTGAACTCCTTCCACGCGATCGAAGAGGCCCGACAGAAGTTTAATAATCAAGATCATAGAATCACAATTACGGTGAACGATGATGGTGATTTAAAGACCATCGCCTTTACCGATACGGGTTGCGGCATCGAGGACAAAAACATTAAGAACATCTTTAAACCTTTTTTTACAACTAAAGATGTCGGTACAGGTACGGGACTTGGTTTAGCAACTTCTTTTAAAATCATTCAGTCATGGGGGGGGAGTATCGATGTCTCCAGTAAGGTAGGACAAGGTACTAGTTTCACCATTAAACTTCGGTCTGCAACCCTTTAGCTTACAAAAACCAATCTTTTAGAGAGGTCAGAAACGGCAGTTGTTATGGCTTGTTTGGGGTCGGGGTGATGACTTTGCACTTTGATGACGTTGTCATCCCAGGTAATGGTAGCATAGACATGAAAGAGATGATCACCACTCATATAAATATGACCAGTGACCAGGCAGTCCTCCCACAATTGGTGGGGGGCCGATTTGATAAAAAAGTCTTTGAATAACTGCTTTAGTTCAGCTTCATTGGCAACATTCGTCGTTTCTAAAAGAAATCTCATCACTTTATTACAATGCAACTCTATTGCCATAAATTACCTATAGGATTGCTGGGGTCGACGGGACAAAGTTGCAATTCTTAGCTGTTTCCTTGACGAAATGGCACGAATTTCTAGATCAGTAGCGATATGAGAAGGGCACATCGGTTGCAAATGTGTTTCTCCATAGTTTTAAGGGGGAGAGATGTTTCACGTCTTTTGTTTTTTAATCAGTCTACAAGTGGCATCGGCTGAGCAATTTTCCCAAGAAGAAATAAAGAATTTGTTGCGAGAGTATCGCCAACAGAAGCTACCACTGGCGACGGTTTATCCAAAGAAGCTCTCTCGAAAATCAGAAAAAATTTTCACTTCTCGGGATGTTCAGAATGAAAACTTTGTTTCGATGAAAAGACAATTGCGCGCCAGGATTTCTGATGTGCGAATAAATATCTATTCTGAACCCGCGCGAAATGACAACCCTAATGACCTTTTGGAAGACCCACAGGTTGTTGACTCAGTGACAGAAATGGATGCCAAGGGGTTGCGTCAGGGAGAGGCGAATGTAAAACCATGGTCTGACGACTACTGGCCATACTACAAGGGTAGCCTGGGCGCTCGTTACAATGATCCCAAATTTCCTAGTGCCTCGGATTGGCAAACCAATTTTGATTATATTGCCGCCAATCGAATGACGACAATTTTTGAAAGTTCCCCAGAGTTAATTGATTCTCTATCTCCCGCAGAGAAGTATGATTTACTTTTTGATAAATCCAAAACTACGCTCACCAAATCGCTTTGGCTTGAAGGCGCTTATTATTTTAAAATGTTTGGAAAAGTCGAAGCTTGGATGGGAATTTGTCACGGTTGGGCAGCAGCCTCATACATGACTCTAAGGCCAGAACACTTTGTCGATGTTGTCGCCTTTGACGGAAAAACTTCCATTCGCTTTTATCCCGACGACATCAAAGCTTTGCAATCTCTTCTATGGGCCAATGCTCAACCCTCTGCAATTTCAATCGGGGGGCGTTGTCAAGAGAAAGACCCCAAGCGCGATGAACTGGGTAGAACAATCAATCGTGATTGTCTCGATAACAACCCTGCTTCTTGGCATAAGACCATTGTTAATCGAATGGGCCTGCACAGACGCAGCTTTATCTTGGATGCGACCTACGATTACGAGGTTTGGAATCAACCAGTGGTATCTTACTCGTACAGTTATTTTAATCCAGAGACTATGGAGTCCAAGGATACTTTGCCAGAGGCCAAGGTCAAAATCGCAGATTTCGCCAATGACCAATTTAAAAAATTTCGCGCCAAAAATGCTTTAAGTATTATCGGTATTGCGATGCAGGTCACCTATGCTGTTGAAAGACGCCCCACCCATAGCGAATTTGACGGACCAAAAAATGATAGAACACGTACCGTCATGTATGCCTACGACCTTGAGCTCAACGGCAACGATGAAGTAGTAGGAGGGGAGTGGTACAGATTGCCGCGGCCCGATTTTTTATGGACTCCTGTAAAGGATTCGAAGGCTTTAAGTACTAACGATTACTATTTGTTGAATGAGCCTAACTGGGATGGCAAGACAGCACTGCCTGCACTTTGGCAAAAACATGCAACGGAGGCAGGGCGCGCCGGTCAACCGCTTGCGAAAGTGATCGATAGTTTAATTGAACTAAGTAAGAAACGATGAGGTTTAAAATGAAATTGAAAGTTACAGCGACTATATTTTCTCTGTTTTTAGCTCCCTTCGCGCTTGCGGATCATCGCATTGAACTGGAGTTAGACCGAGTGTTTATTCAGCCACAAGGCTTTGATAGTAATGACAATGTGCAAATGACGGCGGTAGGTATACTCGCCAATCAGTGCCAGCAGTTGGCCAGTAGCGAGGTCGCTTATTCTGAAAGTGACAAGACCTTCACCATAAAACAATTTGCGCAAGTTCGTAAAACCGCTGAATGCCACCAAAATATTTTGCCAGAGCATCTTAGATTGTCTGGGCAATTTTATAAAGATATTGAACTCGGCGTTCTTAATGCGGGTGAATACAAAATAGTTTACAGTAGTAACGGTCAGCAAAAAATTAGAACATTCGTGGTGCAGACGGCTCGCAGTCAAAACACTGATGACGAAATCTACGCGCCTGTCTCAGATTTTTTCATTCCTGAAATGTTTTACTCTTCTAACAATGTTCGGATTGCCTTAACGGGCGTTTTGCGCTCGCGATGTCTTGAATGGAAAAGTGTAGATATCGATCGCTTTGAGGATGTTATTGTGGTGAGACCTAAAATGAAAATCGTGGCCGAGGGTTGCGCGGAAAGTGCAATTCCCTTAGAAAAGGTTGTCTCAATTGGAGCTTTTGAGCCAGGTCGTTACCTCATTCATGTGCGAAGTATGAATGGGCAGGGATTAAGTCGAGTCGTTACCGTTATTCAAAGACCAAGTGACGTTGGAGGAAGACTGCCGCGTTGACAAGGGTATGTGACAGGTTGTCTAAACTTTCGCTGCGTTCTTAAATATCGTGAAGATGGCATTGGCAGTGACGTTGCACGGTAAGTGGATACAGGAGAAAATATGAGTAAACGTGCATCCACAATTATTTGGGCTATTGATCCGTTTAAAACAGATAAACAGACGTTAACCAAATCGGCGCTTTACCTCGATCAATTGGCGCGAGACTTTCGCGTCAAAGTGAGACCGACTTACATCTTAAGTCCGCATACCTTTTATTTGCCAATAGACTATTTCGTGCCGCCCACAGCTGTTGATTTTGTAAGACAAGCGCGCACAAAATTGGAAGAGCTTTTGAAATCTGTGAAGTCTCCCAACTTTTTGCCTGGCAACGTCCTCTACGATGATTCCACCACTTTAAAAGGAACTGTTGATACTTTTGTGGAAAACGCAAAGGATGAGAACGCTCTGCTTATTTTTGCTACCACGCATGGGCGTAAAGGTCTTCGGCGTTTTTGGCTGGGAAGTTTTGTTGAAACGCTTTTGATGTATTCAGCAATTCCCACAATCTCTATAAATCCCTCCAGCAAGGTATTGGCAAAACCTAACTCCATATTGCTACCAACTGATTTAGTTAAAAACTCAAAGAAAGTGCTTTCAAAAATATTGCCGCTTGCTAAACGACTGAACGCTAAAATTAGTATCTTGCATGTTCTCCGAAGTCCCGTGATGGAACTGGGAATGGAGGCGGTTGGCCCGATGAATTACAGTTATTATGAGAAAGCTTGGGATGACATCAAGAAATCAGCGCAAAAGAAATTAGATAATTGGGTTGAACAGACTAAGAAAGCCGGTGTTCGTTGTGAGGGTACATTGATTGGGTCGGCAGATTCTATCAGTGATGTGATCATTAGTATGTCTAAAGCAAAAAAAGCAAATCTTGTGGCGATGGCTTCGGTGTCAGGGCCGGTCGAAAATATTTTGACGGGTGGAATCACTAGGCAAATTGTGCGTTACAATGATTGTCCCACTTGGATCGTTCACTGATCCCGTGCCATTTCGGCACGGGTAAACTTTCCCGCGTGTCAAACTTTCGTAAAATTTGCGATCAGAGAGAATAGGATTGTTTCCCACCTTGGTACAGCCGTTGCAAAATGCAAAGACATAAATGCAAAACCATCAAGGAGGGATTGATGAAAACAAAGCATTTGTTATTAGCGATTTTGGGCACTTTGACAATTACGTCTTTTGCACAAGCGTCTGCTTGGGAGGGCCAGCCAGATGTCGTTGATCATTTACCTGGCGCTGCCTATATTCCGCCGGGATTTGACGACAATGATCACGCCCAACTGGTGATCGAAGGTGTTCTGCCGAACAATTGTTTTAAGGTGGGTCCGACGGATGTGAAAGTTGATGAAACTCAAAAGGTCATCTACGTAAAAAATTCTTTTTACTACTATAAAGAGGCCATGTGTTTACAGATGCAAGTGCCCTACGAGAAAGAAGTTGATGTCGGTGTGATTCCTGTTGGACAGTATAAAGTTATTTTCACAGCGGGAAGTGATACAAAAGTCGGTTACGGCTTAATGGGTATTACCAAGGCGACAACAAAAAATGCGGATAACTTCTTATATGCACCAGTGACATCCGTCGAGCTTTTGGTGAATGCCAATGACAAAAGCAAAGTTTTGCAACTCAAAGGTGAGTTTTCGAATCCTTGTATGAAACTTAAAGAAGTAAAATTCAATCATTACTCTTATAGTGATGTCATTGAGGTTTATCCGATCGCTGAAATGGATTCAGGAAACTGCAGCGGTACCGATAGCCGAGCGTTTCAAACAACTCTAAATTTAAAAGATATTCCGCAAGGACGTTATTTGGTTCACGTTAGAGTGCTCAATGGTCGAGCGGTCAATAAGATTGTAAAAATTAAGTAACTCGTTTTTGGGGAGACGCAGGTCTCCCCAATTTTAGGACTCCCGGTGATCAAAGTATTAATGACTTCAACAAAAAAATTTGAACGGGAATTGTTCTCACGGTGTCTCAAGGATCTCAATCACCAAAACAGTGAATGGTGCTTCACCGATACGGCATTGAAAACGGAGACCGCCGGAATGGCAAAAGGTTTTGATGCCGTATGTGTTTTCGTTACCGATCGCCTTGACGAAAAGTGCCTGGAGAAAATTTATGCCGCGGGAGTGAGAAAGATCCTCTTGCGAAGCGCCGGCTTTAATCACGTCAATGTTGCGGTTGCAAAAACTTTAGGTCTGTCAGTGGCGCGGGTACCTAAATATTCGCCCGAAGCTATCGCTGAATTTGCTGTCGGCCTTTACCTCTGTCTTAATCGCAAAATTCATCGTGCTCACAACCGAGTGCGCGAGGGAAATTTTTCTTTAGAGGGTCTAGTGGGTAGCAACATCCATCTTAAAACGGTCGGAATTGTCGGTACGGGAAATATAGGAAAATGTGCGGCGCAAATCTTTAGAGGCTTCGGTGCCTATGTTGTCGCTTATGATATTGCGCCCGACAATGCCTGGGCAGAGGAAAATAACATTCGTTACGTCAGCTTTGAGGAGCTTCTGAAAAAATCTGATATTATCAGTTTGCATGTGCCCTTAAATACCGAAACCAAAAATCTCATCAACTCGCAAAATTTGGAGATGATCAAGTCTGGCGCTTATCTCATCAATACTTCTCGTGGTGGTCTCATTGATACACGAGCTCTCGTTAAGGCGCTTAAAAGTAAAAAAATTGCGGGTGCGGCTTTAGATGTGTACGAGGAGGAGGAAAATCTGTTTTTTAGTGATCACTCCGACGACATTATTGACGATGATATCATCGCTCGACTTATGACTTTTCCCAATGTTCTCATCACCTCACATCAAGCCTTTCTGACTCAGGAAGCTTTGGAGCAGATTGCTACCACAACCATCGGTAATGTTGAGAGTGGTCCTGAAAATAAGATTAACTTTTTATAAGGCGATTGTTTCACCTTCGCGCGGAAGGTAGACATTGGTACCAAGTTCATGACGAAGGCGATAAGCAAGGGCCTCGCGGGCTGCTGCTTCGCCATGATTGACGAAGATTCTTTTAGGCTTTTTGCGGAAAGCTGAAATCCACTCAATGATCTCATCACTATCTGCGTGTGCTGATAAACTTTCAATCGAAAAGATCTCTGCATCAACCGAAATTTCCTGATGGTGAATCCTAATCTTCGTGAGACCATTCTTAAGTAGGTTCCCTTTCGTTCCCGTCGGTTGGTAGGATAAAAAAAGTACGCCATTTTTTCGATCTGTGAGTTTTGCTTTCAGATGGTGTAGAACGCGGCCGCCACTAAGCATTCCCGAGGCCGAGACGACGATCTTTGGCGAATCGTCCATACAAAGCAACATCGACTCGTCGACAGACCGTATAGATGTGAACCCCCGCCAATGAAAAGCAGACTCCACATGGTCTTGTAACCAAGTTTGTTTTATTTCTTCAGGGTATTTCAAATAGAGATCTGAGGCGTTGACGGCTAAAGGTGAGTCCAAAAATACTTTAACACCATCTATCTTTCCGTCATTCTCCAATTTTCTCAGCAAGAACAAAATATCTTGTGTTCTTCCAACTGAAAATGCAGGAATGACGAGCGTACCCTTTCTCCCAATCACTGTATTAACAATTTGAGCCAATTGCTCGGAGACATCGCCTTTGCTGTGATTACGATCACCATAGGTCGACTCGATGACTAAATCATCTGTTTCAGAAACAGTTGTACGCTCGCGCAAAAGAATAGGATTTTTCCGACCGAGATCACCTGAAAATAAAAGAGTACGCGTATCATCCATTCTTTCGTAACTAAGCTCAATGAAGGAAGATCCCAAAATATGCCCAGAGCGACTAAATCGAAAATGAAACTTACTATTTAAAGGAAACCACCTATCGACGGGCATTGGTGAAAGCAAACGTAAAACATTGATCGCCTCTTCTTCGGTGAAAAGTGGTAATGCCGGCATATGTGCCGAATATTTTCTGGCGTTGGCGTAGTTAGCATCCTCTTCTTGTAGCCT
>CAYPZY010000092.1:0-9372 GCA_964415155.1 uncultured Bdellovibrionales bacterium | reverse complement strand
CCTTTTTTTGGTATGGTTAATCTGGTATTAAATCGCAAAGTTGTGGAAGAGAAATTTCAGGAACAAGCTTCAGTGGACAATCTGGTGCAAGAGTTGGCCAAGTTAGTAGATGATAAAAATTTGCGTAAATCGATTGCTGAGGAACTGAAAGAACTAAAAACGCGCTTGGGAGATAAAGGCGCGGCGTTAAGAGTAACGGAAGTGATAAAGGAATACTTTGCATGAGACCGGAATTTTTACTCAAATCGCTCTCACAATTGTTTTCGACGACCGTAAGAGCTCGGCAATGGCTTTATGATCATCAATTTTTAAAATCAGAAAAGGTCTCTGTGCCGGTAATTAGCGTCGGCAACATTACCGTGGGTGGAACGGGAAAAACTCCGACCGTGGATTATCTGACAAAGGCGCTGCTAAAAGAAAAAAAGCGGGTTGGAATAGTTAGTCGCGGCTATAAATCTTCAAATCGCGGTCCGGCACTTCTCGATTTAAAATCAAAAACTTTAAGTAGTGCGGCCGAAGAGTATGGTGATGAACCAACTTTGCTCGCATGGCGTAACCCGACAGTGCCTGTGGTAATCGGTCGTAAGAGAGTGGCTGCCTGTCGTTTTTTACTTGAGAACATTCGAGATATTGACGTGATCATTGCAGACGATGCTTTCCAGCATTGGCAATTGGCTCGTGACTTAGATATCGTCGTCCTCGACGCCACTGAGCTGCATGATAACTACCAATTTTTCCCACGCGGCCGAGCGCGGGAGCCTTGGCAGGCTTTAAAACGTGCCAACTTTGTATTAATTAATAAAGTAAATCTGGCTACCCCCGAAGGTGTGGCGGCGCTAGAAAAAATGGTGCTAAATACTCGTCCCGATTGGAAGTCGCAACCGGGGCGCATTCTCAAGTTTAACTATGAGATCACAGCTCTAAACAGCATGAAGACAGGGCAACCAGTTCATTTAAACACTAGTCATAGTTACTATTTGGTTTCTGGGATTGCTCGTCCCCAGACTTTTAAATCTCTCTTGCAAAAGAGTTTTAACATTCAAGTCATAGGCGAGATTAAATTTCCGGATCATCACTTCTACCACGTGCGTAACATCGAGAAGATTCTATTCGCTGCAAAAAGACAAGGGGCGGAGAAGATTTTATTTACTGAAAAAGATGCCGTAAAATTTCATAAGTGGAATCACGACGACTTTGTTTACACGCGACTAGATATGGTCCCCACAACACCGTTAGATTTTTTTCATGACGAAATTAATAAGATTATTGTTTAAACCAATTTTGTTGGCTTTTTTTTATTTGCCGAGATCGCTGCAACGGTTTTCCGCCAGTCTATTGGGATTTCTTTGGTTCGATTTGTTAAGAGTTCGTCGGAAAATTGTTCTTGATAATTTGCGTTTGGCCTTTCCTGAATGGAGCGAGGATCGAAGACTAAACGTGGCTCGGCAATCCATGTTTCACGTTGGATTAAATATTACCGATGTTCTACTTTTACCATTTATTGATAGACGGTGGGTAGATGAGAATTTTGTCTTTGAAGGTATGGAAAACTACGAAGCGGTAGTTAAGAAGGGTAAGGGCGCTTTGTTTTTATCACTTCACCTCGGGAGCGGTGATCTTGCCGTTGCAGCAATGTCTCTCAAGGGAATGCCAATTCACTGTATTACCAAGGAATTCAAGTCGCAGTGGCTAAACAACCTTTGGTTTACCGCTCGCCGCCGCCACGGAACTCGCTTTATCTCCGACCGCAAAAGTAGTTTCGATATTCTAAGAGCTTTACGTAAAAACGAATTTGTAGTTTTTGTTTTCGACCAATTTATGGGACCACCATTGGGTATAAGAACGAAATTTTTTGGCGTTGAGACTGGCTCTACTGCCGGCTTGGCGCTCATTGCTGATAGAGCAGAGTGCCCTGTAGTTCCTGTTTACACATTTCACAGGCCCGACCAAAAGATTGTTCTCAAGATTGATCCGGAGATTCCATTTGCTCGCAAAGATGACCGCGATGGTACTATCGCCCATATGACGCAAGTTTACTGTGACTATTTGGAAACTTTAGTGCGACAATATCCTGAACAGTGGATGTGGCTGCATAGGCGCTGGAAGGAATATCGGCACTAATGAAATTAAGTTATCAGACATCTATTTTGCTTTTTGCTTTTACCCTTTGCGGTTGCAACCTGGTCGGTAAAAAAGAGACGATCGCTGAGCTCGACAAGATGAAAGAATTCGATGACAAAATGGCGATCAAGGAAATTGACCCACCTAAAGCCATTGACGAAATAAAGTCAAAAGATAAACCGACCGCAAAAAAAGTTTCTGCTAAAAAAGCTAAAGTCGAACCCAAAAATAAAAACGTTAACAAAGAGAAGGTGGAAGAAAAACGCCAACCTGAATTCGAAGATACAAAAGGATTTATTGGTCGTAGACCCATAAAGGATCCCTATCGTGTTGATGAAAAAACGGTTCTCGCGGTTAAGTATTTTGGCATGGTTGCCGGCGATCTCACGATGTCTGTGGACAAGATGATTGAGGTCAACGGGCGTAAATCATATTCTTTTACCACCTCATTGAAATCCAATCCTTCATTTGCGATATTTTATGAGGTCGATGACGTGATAAAAGCCTTCCTCGATTATCAAGATTTGGTTCCAGTTGGGTACACTTTGCGTATCCGTGAGACCAATGATGTTAAGGAAGGAAGAAACGTTTTTGATTGGCAAAAACTACAATCGCAGTCTTGGATCAAGGAAGTTGACGAAGGAAAAATCAAAGAGTCGAAAGAGGATTTTGACCTCTTGCCTTATTCACAAAACGTTTACACCGCCGCCTATTATCTCAGAAATTTTTCATTAGTGCCTGGGGAAAAGTTGATTTTTAGAGTGGCCGATAAAGGTAAGACCTTACTTTTTAAAGGGGAAGTCATTCGTAAAGAAACTCTCGATACCCCTGTTGGAAAGCTAAATACGGTGATTGTGAAACCTCAATTTGAATTAGATGGGATATTTAAGCCGGTCGGCGATATTTATATGTGGCTTACCGATGATGAACGAAAATTTATTGTACGCCTCGAGTGTAAAATAAAGATTGGTAAAATCGTAGCTGAGCTGAAATCTCTTGAACCAGGGCAAATCATGCCGTAATCTCCACAAACCCAGACATTGGGCTGAGTGGTTAAATTTTAAAAACCAAGATAGAAAAGTAGGATACAATAGGCGTATGGCAGTTACCACGTGTCGATATTTTACAGGTTACAAACCTTGTGGAAAGAATGCAGTTTGTGATGAGCGCTGCCCCTCTGTCAGTATTCCCAATCTCCGTGTTTTGGTTATCAGTCTTGAAGCTTTAGGAGCCGTTATTCGTAGTACGGTGGTGCTGCCAGCGATCAAAAAGAAATTTCCGCAGGCGCACATTACTTGGATTACAAAAAAGCCGGCAGACCATATTTTAAGAGGAAACCCCTTAATTGATCGTCTTCTAACGACAAATCCTGATGACGTTTTGACCCTTTCTGCTCTTGAGTTCGACGTCGCTTATGTTATCGATAAGTCCTTAGCTGCAACTGGAATTCTTCGCCATACCAAGGCTGATAAAGTCTACGGTTTTGTGGGAGATAGGCGCACGGGAGCGATTTTGCCTGCCACTGATTCTGCCAATGAACTCTGGGAACTAGGCCTTAACGATGAGAAAAAGTTTTTTATCAACAAAAAGCCAGAGGCGCAACTCGTGATAGAGGCGCTGGAGCTTGGTCCCTATGAAAGCAACTCCTACTTCGTTCCCCTTACTGAAAAAGAGATAAATGTAAGTTTAGAACGGCGCAAGCATTGGACGATTGCCAAACCCACTCTCATTGGTATTAACACCGGATGTAGTGACACTATAAAATATCGTAAACTCACCATCGATTTCACCCGTGAATTGATCAAAGAAATTCATAAAAAAGAACTGGGACAGGTGGTTTTATTGGGGGGACCTGACGAAACTGTACGTAACCAGCGCATCGGCTATGGCACTGGTGCAATCTTAAGTCCTACCACGCTTGGCCCTCGCGATGGTCTGACAAGTACAGCAGCGTGCGACATTGTAGTAACAGGTGATAGTTCTGGTTTGCATATGGCTGTCGCCATGAACAAGTGGACTGTTGCTTGGTTTGGCCCAACTTGCGCACACGAAATTGATTTGTATGGCCGCGGTGTGAAGGTCATGTCTAAGGCCACGTGCGGTCCATGCTGGAAGCGGTCTTGTGATCGCAATCCAATGTGTTACGATTTGGTTTCAATGAGTGATTTTATTGACGGTATTGAAAAGGGATTGCAGTGGAAGACGTCAACCTCATCGTCCAAACAGCATTTGTCGGCGACTTAATTTTAACGATACCGTTAATGAAAACCTTGCGTCGTTTGGATCCCAAGCGGCCAATTTATTTACTTTGCCGACAAAACTATGGTGAGTTTTTTAAAACACATGGCTTAGTGGATGAAGTTTTTGAAGTGCGAAAAAAACCATCTGGTAATTGGGCAGCGATTAAGAAACATTTGCAAAGTAAAAAATTCCACTTTGTCATTAGCCCACATCAGTCTTTTCGCAGCGCTTATTTTGTCGGCCAACTAACCGCTAAACATAAAGTCGGTTATCAAAAACTGTGGAATTGGCCGTTTTTCAACCATCGATTAAAGCGTCCCATGCATTGGCCAGAAGTTTTACGACAACTAGTTTTATTACGCAATTGGGATCCCCAATTGGATTCTTTGCTTAAAGACGCCGAAAAAGAACAGTGGATCAATCCCGCTATATCCGCACCAATTCCTGATTGGGCAAAGCTAGAGTTTGAGGACAATAGTAAAAAAGATCCCATCATTTTTTTAGCACCGGGTAGTGAGTGGGCCACGAAACGTTGGACGATTGAGGGATTTATTGCAGTGGGAAATTATTTTCGCGATCAAGGTTATCAAATCGTCGTTACTGGTGCGCCAAGTGAAAAAGAAATTGGTGATCGTGTCAGTTCAGCGATTAAAGGCGCCAAAAATGTGGTTGGAAAAACTGATCTGTCACAACTCTACAATTTGTATCGTCAGGGGCAACTTCTTATATGCAATGACAATGGGTCAATGCATATGGCGGGAGCTGCCGGGTTGCCAGTGGTATCAATTTTTGGACCTACTGTTTTAAATTTTGGTTATCGACCTTGGCAAGATCAGGCAAGAGTGGTCCAGATAGACCTGTCATGCCGTCCCTGTGGCATCCACGGTGGACAGAAGTGTCCAATTGGGACTCATATTTGCATGAAAAATATTGAGGTTAGTGATGTTATTACCAAAGCAAGAGAGCTATTATTAAAACATGCAGGTCATTAAGGGCGTCGCTTGTCTAAAAAATCCATTGAAAGGATCTGTCGTTACCATCGGTAACTTTGATGGTGTTCATTTGGGGCACCAAAAACTGATTTTAACCGCCATCGAACAAGCTAAAAAATTGCAAGTTCCTTCAGTGGTGATGACATTTGATCCGCACCCACTAAAGTTTTTATTTCCCGAAAAGAAACTCAAAAGAATATTTTCTATTTCAGATCAAATTGAGTGTTTTGAAAAATTGGGAGTTGACTACGTTGTTTTTGAACCGTTTTCGCGAGAGCTGTCACAATTAACACCAGAACTCTTTATCCAAGATAAAATTCGCGCTCCATTTCATCCACAATCTTTGGTTGTGGGGTATGATTTTTCTTTTGGAAAAGGCCGTAGTGGATCCGCAGAGGCCTTGAAGTCGAAATCCAAGGAGCAGGGGTTTGCGGTTCAGATTGTCCAGGCTTTCCTGTTTAAGGGCGAGGTGGTCTCCAGTACTCGTATTCGCTCAGCGATTGAAGCGGGAGATGTTGAGTTGGCCAAAGAACTTTTAGGTCGCCCTTTTTATCTTGAAGGTCTTGTGGAGCGTGGGGATGGGCGGGGAGCTGTATTGGGTTTTCCTACGGCGAATATTAACTCGCATAGTGAGATGTTTCCCAAATTCGGTGTCTACTGCACAAGGGTATTTTGGCAGAATCGAGAATACGATGCCGTCACCAATGTGGGCTTGATCCCAACATTTATAAAAACTCCTGAAGCTAAACCACGCGTTGAGAGCTATATTTTTGATTTTTCGCAAATGATCTATGGCGAAAAGATTAAAGTTAGTTTTCATCATTTTTTAAGAGAAGAGAAAAAGTTTTCATCTAAGGAGGATTTGCAAAACCAGATAAATAGTGACGTCCTCATCGCGAAGGAATGGTTTAAAAAACATGGCTGACCCGGTTAAATGGGCCGTAGTCGGTCAACCACCTTTTGAAGAGCACTATCAGGCGCTGCACTCTTTTTTAAAGCAGGAAGGGCTGGAAAATGAAGTGTCTTTCCATAATGTAGTTCCAGCTAATTTTAGTGATGAATTCAGCAAACTCATGAAGAACGTTCAATCCATACGTGTGGATCATCCTCATAGCCGCAGAGTTGTTGAGTTGTTTGAGCACTTCCCCGTCGATACGCTTTTTCTAAAATATGCTGATCATGCGGAATTTAAAGGTAAACGCTGGTGGTTACGCTCCCTATTAACAGAATCGGTAAAGCGTCTCATTGTAAACAGTCATATGCTTTACGACTATTCGGGAATGGCCCTAGTGGCCGGTGCAGGTGCGAGTGCGCGAGCTATAATTATGGGGCTTACGCAACTAGGTCTTAAATCAATTGCCATCGTTAATCCCGTCGAAAATGACGCTAAAGAACTCATCGAAGAGTTTAAAAAACATTGTTTTAATATGGACTTTGTTTATTTATCGCCAGATGAAATCCGCACTGAACCCGCGCAGTACACATTGTTAATCAACACGACACCGCATAAAGACGACAACGAAATTTTGCCTGATCTTTGTTATTTTAACTTTTTGCTGCCGGGTGGTTTAGTTATCGATCTTAATATTGGTTCGGCCCAAAGTCTGCTTTTGCAGGAAGCACAAAAGATGAATTCTCCCATTTTTACGGGGAGCGACCTTCTCATATTCAAAGATTTGTTTTGGATTGAACAAGTGTTTGGGAAAACTATTGAAGCCAAAAAATATTCGCAATTTATAAGCGAAAAAAAGTAAAAAAAACGAAAACCAAGTCTATCGTCCAGTTACAAAAAACGGCACCTATGTTGTAATGTTCAGAGGGGATTAGTGTATTTTTTGGGAGATAATTTTTGGGTAAAAGAGGCTTAGGCGAGTTGCTCGTTAAAGAAAAGCTGCTGACAACAGAACAGCTAGAGCGCGCCAAAAAAGAAATGGTCAGTAACGGCGGCAAGCTTAGTTCCGCCATTTCAAAATTAGGTTATATCAGCGATCGCAAGATCGCCGAGTACTTAGCGCAGCAGTACAATGTTCAGGCCATCGATCTCGATCAGTTCGAAATCGATCCCACTATAATTAAAATGGTTAACAAAGAACTGTGTCTCAAACATACAATGATTCCCATTAGCCAAAGTTTGGGAACTTTGGTCGTAGCTGTCAGTGACCCAACGAACATTTACATTCGCGATGACTTAAGATTTTTAACCTCCGCAAAGATAGAAATGGTGGTCGCGTCGGAAAATTCCATTTTGGGAGCAATTTCTAAATACTACGATGCCGCAGCAAATCTCGGCGCTATGATTAGCGACCTAGAAAATACCCAGGAAGCGACTAACTCCGGCGAAGATAAAATTGAATTTGTTGATGAATCTGCCAAAAGTGAAGACGCGCCAATCATAAAATTTGTAAACCTTATGCTTACCGAATCAGTGAAGCAGAGGGCGTCTGATATTCACATTGAGCCATATGAAAAGCAACTGCGTGTTCGCTTTCGTATCGACGGAACATTACACGAAAAAGTTCAGCCTCCCTCGGGCACAGCGGCGGCCATTGCTAGTCGAATTAAGATCATGTCAAAGTTGGACATCTCAGAGAAGCGACGACCACAAGATGGCCGGCTTAAAATCAAAACCAGATCAGGTAAAGAAATTGAGTTTCGCGTGAGTGTGTTACCCACTTTATTCGGTGAAAAAGTGGTCATGCGGGTGTTAGACAAATCGAAATTGAATGTCGGCTTAGGTGATTTGGGATTTGAGCCAAATGATTTAAAAATTTTGCGAGAAGCGATTCACCTGCCCACGGGGATGGTTCTAATCACTGGCCCCACAGGAAGTGGAAAATCTACAACTATTTACTCTGCGTTAAATGAGATTAATACTCCGGATAAAAACATTTGTACTGCCGAGGATCCTGTCGAGATGAACATTGAAGGTATCAACCAAGTTCAGATGCACTCTGAAATTGGTTTGAACTTCGCGACGGCTCTGAGAAGCTTTCTGCGGCAAGATCCTGACATTGTCTTTGTGGGAGAAATTCGTGATCAAGAAACTGCCGAAGTGGCCTTTAAAGCCGCCTCCACGGGACATTTGGTTGTTAGTACTTTACACACCAACGATGCCCCCGCAACAGTGGTTCGGCTCACCGACATGGGCGTTCCACCTTTCATGGTGAATTCGACGGTGCATCTTGTGGTCGCACAGCGGCTAGTGGGAAGAACCTGCAACGCTTGTAAGGCGCCAATCGAAGTTCCCGATCAGGTGTTAATGGACCTGGGTGTGCAGGAAAATGAAGTCTCTACTTTTCAAGTTATGAGCGGTGCCGGTTGCAATCAGTGTAATTTTACCGGGATTCGCGGCAGAATTGCCGTTCATGAGCTGATGCAACTTACTCCAAGAGTAAAAGATGCGATTATCTCCGGAGCTACTTCGCGAGAAATTAGGAAAATCGCAGTTGAAGAAGGTATGAGCAGCTTGCGAAAAAACGCCTTACAAAAGCTAAAAGCAGGATTAACAACAATCGAAGAAGTGATTAGTTCGACGATAAAGGATTAAAATGATCACCATACAACAACTCCTTAAGACAGCTATTCAAAAAAACGCCTCCGATTTACATATCACGGCTGATTCGGCGCCGCTTTTGCGGGTTAATGGAAAAATCGTTCGTGTGAAAAGTGACAAGCTAACTGGTGGAGAGTGCCAAAATCTAATATTTTCAATCCTTACTGAAGGGCAGAAAAGCAAGCTGGAGAGCGCGAAGGAGTTGGATTTTAGTTTTTCTCTAAAAGATGGAACTCGCTTTCGCGGAAATGTTTTTTTTCAGAAAGGAAACTTGTCAGGGGTTTTCCGCCATCTACCGAACGAAGTTCCTGTTTTGGAAAACCTGCATCTACCAAAATCACTTGAACAAATCACTCGCTTTGAATCAGGTCTTGTCTTAGTGACTGGCGGAGCCCGAAGTGGCAAAACGACGACGATCGCGGCGCTCATTGATGAGTTTCTTCTACGCCGTCCGGGCAGGCCCGC
>CAYPZY010000091.1:0-9436 GCA_964415155.1 uncultured Bdellovibrionales bacterium | reverse complement strand
CGACCTTTAAAAAGTGAAGTGCACGTCGGCTTTGAGCGAGATAATCCATTTGGCGTCGACTCGACGATCGCCTAGTTGGTCGTTAAGAAATGTTTGTCCTTCAAAACGAGGAACTATAAGCATGTTGTCGGCTTGCTTAAAATAGGCGTACAAACCACCTACAAAATTATTCTCACCGCTAGAATAAGTGGGATTTACCTGCAAAGGATTGCGAAAAGTTTTGCCTGCCTCAGTGATAAAACCGACATCACCGCCAAACCCCCAAGAGCTAACTCGACGCTCGTAAAATCCTGTCCCGGTAAAAACGTGCCCACCTTCGAGAGTGCTGCGAGCATTTTGAACATTACCGTTGGCATCGCGCCCAATGGTGCGCGGGCCTTTGTAAGCATAGGATAAATAGACGCCAACATGACCCTTCTCAAGACGCTTAGAAAGACCGGCATAGGGAGTGTAAGTGTTCCCACCCGAGAACGAGTTGCTGTTACCCTGACCGTCGCCAACCTGATCACTTGGACTCACGGCAATTTTCAAACCATAATGGAGGTTCATCGATGGCAAAGGATAGTAACCCTTTCCCTGAATCTGAATGTCTTGGATTCCGGTAATGGTAGTTACATCCTCATCTGTGTATTGTGCTAAATAAGACGCACCGACGTTGACCGATAAATACTTCAGAAGACCATATTCTAATTCACCACCGCCAGCATAAGCTTGGCCCGATATACGATAAGAAGCACCGAATGTGTTACCTGTGATGTAGGTTCCATCATTTTTAAAATAAGATGCCCGCAAAAACGGTGTAGCAGTAAACCGACCGTGAGGAGCTTGCCAATAGGCAATAGGTAAACGATCAGATGGGTCCCACTGCGGCTCGCCTTTAACCTGAATTGTTTCAGGATCGGGAGTACTGTCCAAAAGCTCTTGCTTCGGCGATTTTTTTGGTGGTGATTTTCTTCCTTGTGCTGGAACTCGAGCACTTGCTGGCTCACGATCGCCACCTTCGGTGCTCTCAGCAACTTGCGGAGTTTCCTGTTCGTTGGCAAAACTAAAATTTGCTGTAGTTAAAGAAGCTGCTGAAACAGAAATGATAACCAATAAAATCGATTTTACTGTGCTGTTCATAAACCTATCCTTGGTTACTTTTAATGATGAACGAGCACGGTATTTTTGTCCAACGATAGTTTTTTAACTGGCTTTACTGAGATTTAACCCTGTCTGCAATGGGGCGCCTTTGGCTTTTTTATATTTTTCTAATGCGCGTTTGCGTTTATCTGCGGCTTGGTCTTCTAAATCTTGCACTTGCTTAAGTTGAATTTTTTGAAAAAAGCGAGCCAGTCCTTGTTTGACGTCACCTTGTGAGCCATCCGAAGGATTTTGTGATCCACCTTTTTGCTGAGAAAGGTCGATTGGTTTCACTTTTTCTTTGCCTGCACTCTCAATTGTCTCTTTCTGAGATGTAGATTCTACGAGACTGCCGGGAAACGAGCCAACAATCTTCATAAGACACCTAAGTATCTTTTCGGATAACTCGACCAAAATATTAATGCGTTACGTTAAGATATGGTAAAATCTATGTTTTTCTGACCAACATTTTTGCAAGATCAGCGGCAGTTTTGAGGGTCGAAACCTTTTGGACAATTTTTTGTTGGGCTTCAGAAAATAGAAGTGAGGCGGCCTCTGCTCTTAATTTTTTTGTATCATTTCGAGATTTTTTCCAATGCGTCTGTTCGCGACCGTTTAGAAAAAATTCTGCTAATTTATCGACCCCAGTTTGCGCAATTGCCGAAGTTAAAAAGACGTTAAGTTTTTTACCGGCGACGAGTTCATTATTAGCAGCAAGGTCTTTCAACAGGATTTCGGAACCAGGTCTATCCGATTTATTGATAACAAAGACATCACCAATTTCAAAAAGGCCCGCCTTCATCGTTTGAATACTATCACCTGATTCGGGAGAAAGAACAATGGCCACGACGTCAGCTGTATTCATAATGTCGACTTCCGTCTGACCGACGCCAACGGTTTCAATAATCACGATATCGAATTGATAGAAATCCAAAGCTCGCAACATCAAATACACAGAAGCATTAATGCCACCACTAAATCCCCGCGAACCTAGCGAGCGAATAAAAACTTTGTCGTCTGTAAAATGCGGCGAGGAACGCAAGCGATCACCGAGAATAGCTCCTTGCGTGAATGGGCTTGTTGGATCGACAGCTAACACTCCCACAGACATATTCTTTTTGCGAAACTCGCCGATCAAAGAAGAAATCAATGTCGACTTACCGACTCCTGGCGAACCTGTTATACCAATTCTAAAAGACGGTTTGGGTGGACTGAGTAACTCTTTAAAACCTAAACTTTGCGCTCCAGCTTTTTCAATTTCACTGAGGAGTTTGCCCAAATTCGCAAAATTTTTATCTTTGGCTAGCGTCTGAATTCTTTTGCGAAGACCGTCACTCGGCATGTGGCTTTCCTGTCATATTTAAACCATTGAAACAACTAATGATTTTGCAATAGTGTAACAAGCTCTCTAAGGCCAAGACAAAGATTTTTACACTTTCTTTTTAGCCGCAAATTAATCCAGCAAAATCAATAAGTTACAAAAAGGCTTTTTGGCACGTCCGGTGCTCTTGTGTTAGTTGAGGACTTTTTTATGGATCGCAAGCGCATTATACAGATTGCCTTTATATTTTTTAGTCTCGGTTTAAGTATCGAGTTACTAAAAAATTTGAGCGCCAAAAGTGAGTTGGTTTTAGAACCACAGGCAGAACCATTGCGCATGGAAGACTACAATGTCAATTTAGGAACGGATGTACAACTACATACTACGCCTTACAACCCACAACTTTTGGCGCTGAAAATTAAGAAGGAAGATAAAAAACCGTGGATCCCTTCGAACAAAGCGCTCAAACCAAAAAAAGACGATAAAAAAGATAGCAAAAAAGTAGCTAAGAAGAAGAAAAAGAAAAAGAAGAAAAAAACTGAAGAGAATAAGGAAACAGAGGTCGCAAAAAAAACCGATACACCAAAGTCTGACGATGCATCACCCGTCATGGGAAACATGACAAATACTTTTGTTCCGGCAGTTCCTGGCGCGCCAATGGCAAATGCTAGCGAATGGGAACGCAAACTTTTGGGTGAACCTTCATATAAAGATGTCGTTAAGTTTATTGAACTTCGCCGAAGTAAACAGATTAGTGATGAGACTTACTTCAATATAGCCAAACAAATGTTAAACGACACGCGCACACAAATTCGCGATTATGGACTTATTATTTTGGAATCATATGCGTCTGTAAAAAGCTTTGAAATAGTGGCTGAAGCCTACTTTCATGAACCAGGCGGATCAGATTTGCGAGCTAAGATGGAAAAGGTCCTAACTGCCTATGGCCGCGTTGATCAATTTGCTTTCCTTGCCTCGGCTTTAGGAAAAGAAAAACCAAACGAAGTTAATAATGCGGCAATCATGGTGGTCGACCGTGCTTTACAACGTTATCGTCCACAAGTGCGAGGCCCTTCAGCAGGTCCAAATTCGACAACTCCCAACACCCCGCCCGCAGTACCAACACCGCCAGTGACTCCGCCACAAACAAATAGTCCTGCTCCTAACGGCGTTACTAGCAATCCACGACAGCAATCGACGACGGCAACGATTTTCAGTGCTTTTTCGCGACTTACAACTCCGTTAAGGCAACTTATGACGGAAAAAGATGCGACGTTGTCACGGCAGGCAAGCGATCTTCTCGCCCAAATTATGGCTTTTATTTCCTAAGATAATTATTTATCCTATCTGGGTGAAAATAAATTTTTTCCTATTCCTATTTTTGAGCGCTTTCACCGCCAATGCCGCCATTGTGTTACCCACTGGCCTGACAGCCGTTGATCGTGAGGAAACACTCAAAATTTTGGGATTGGGTACTGCCGGCAAAATTCTGACCGATCCATTTCCACTCGGCGGCTATCCAGGCTTCGAATTTGGTGCCTCGGCTGAGTTCATAAACGTAGAGGATATTTCGACGCTCGGATCGACTTTGGCAAATCCGCAAGGGACTATCACTTACCCGAGCTTTTCTTTTGGCAAAGGTATTTACAATAACATTGATACATTTTTTCATTTTACTCCTTATAGTGAAGCGACGGGCCTCAGTAAATATGGCGGCCATTTACGTTGGGGGTTTTACCAATCCTCCTATTTGCCCACCTGTCTATCATTGGTTTTGCATGCGAGTGCCACCAATGTCCTACAAAGTATTTTTGCTAACACTTACGGTTACGATATCATCGCAGGTTTTACACTCACCTATTTTTCACTCTATTTCGGAGGCGGGCAATCCGATGCGAATGGCCGATTTTTAGCGATTACTGATTCGCTCGAGGAAGAATATGCTTCCGTCTCAAGCGTTCACACCGTTATGGGCATGACGTTCGATATGGACATTTTCTTTATGGGATTTCAAATCGATCGATTTTCCGACAACATTTACAGCCTCAAAATAGGAATTAAAAATTAGATTTTGCCTTTGGCTGTTTGTCAGTTTTCTTTATTATCGTCAAAATCTCGTTCAAGAACAGTTTTGCGACCTTCTTGACGGGCACAATCGATAGCGTCATCGCAAAGCATACGGATTTTGTGTGACAGAATATCCATGATTTTGTCAGAGGTGTTCATATCCGCTCGGTCTTTGATGTAACTTTTCACCTTAGTGGTGACGACCAGGACCTCTGGAGCAGGTCGAGCTAATGTTGAAGGCGCTCCCCCCGGTCCCATCAATTTTCGCGGTGCTTGTCGTTCTTCGGCCCAAGAATCTTTGTGACGCATTAGCGGTACATGTGCATCCCAGCAACCGACGCTACAGAAAAGATAGCCTGTGCGCTTTTGATTACAAGTCGTCACATTGCAAACATAGTATTTTTGACCATGCTGAATATCTTTTTTACAGGTGGTACATTTTTGCCAAGCAGCTGTCTGATTCATTTAAAGTTTCTTTACCTTTTCAATGATCGAAGTTGATGATTTTCCGCTGACAAAAGGGAGGGATTTTACCTTACCCCCTTGTCCTAAAACAAAATCGGCGCCCACAATTTTTTCTACAGGCCAGTCGCCACCCTTGACCAGTACTTCAGGGCGCACGGCTTCAATAAGAAGTTGCGGAGTTTCTTCGTCAAAGATTGTGACATAATCAACAGAGCGTAAAGCCGCCAATATCTGGGCGCGATCAGTTTCATTTTGGATGGGGCGCTCGTCACCTTTTAGACGTTTAACGCTGGCATCGGAGTTTAGACCTACAACTAGCAAATCACCTTGAGCGCGAGCAGTTTGCAAATAACTAACATGACCGACATGAAGAATGTCAAAACAGCCATTGGTAAAAACAACTGTCTTATTTTTCCGATTTCTTTTCAAGTCGCCGACTAGCTCTTCTCTGCTGAGGACCTTAGACACTTTCTATTCCGCCCGGTACAGTTTTAAACCAGAAACCTTAGCGGCCAAATCTATCCCACTAATAAGAGCGAGAAATGGAACAAGAAAAACTCCTGTTGCAGTGATAAAAAGCGAACGCACGAGCGTTTGTAAGCAAAAAAGACTATCGGCTTGATCGGTATTGGTTCCCAGTTGAACATCAAACGCCCATTCTCCCAAAGTCTGACCCGCAAAACTGCGGGCGATAATCAAATAAAGCTGCGAGATCGCCAGGTAAAGAATCCCTAAGCTCATTTGATTGGAAAGCGAAGTTCCTGTGGCTTGTATGAGGTGCGGTAAATCGATTTTAGTCACAACGATCAAAGCGATTAAGAAAAGCAGTGACAGCGCAAACGAAACAATTCCGTCAAAGATTACCGCAGGAATCGAAGTTGAGACCGCCCTAAGCTGAATAGTGACTGGGGTAGCCGCTTGAGGTTTTGCTTGCGCCTGTGGTTTCTTAAGTTGCTGTGAAGACGCTATCGGCTTGGTTGGTTCAACAAAAGCTGTTTTACTCGGAATGGACTTAAATAAGTCATTAATTGATTTTTGTTTTTCTTTTTCTAAAAGTGGGCTGGGCATTGACGGAAGTTCACGTCCCAACTCTTCATGAACGAGATCGCCAGATTCAATCTCTTCTTTTATAGCTTGTACTTTTTTATGAAAACCCAAACCTTCAGTTAATGGTTTGAATTGAAATTCTTCTATATTATCCATGTCCACGGCAATCTCCTATCCCATGAGATTATAATCATACTTTATGACGCTGATTAAAGCCAAGCAAGCCGTTTCGACGCGAAGTACTTGATCTCCTAAAGTTACGGGCTTTAACCCGCGTTTTTTAAAAACTTCTACTTCTCGTGCTGAAAAACCACCCTCACTGCCAACAAATAACCAAATATTTCGAGCGGCGAGGGGTTTAATCTCTTGCAGGGCTTGCTTAATAGAGAGCTCGCCTGCCCCCTCAAAAGCAAATAGACCCGCGGCATCATGCAAAAGGTTAACCTGTTCAAACATTTTTTGCAAATTGGGTTGCAGGGGGTGCAACTTTAAAAGTTGGCTGCGACCCGATTGTTGGGTTGCTGAGACAATAATCTTTTGCCAACGATCAGATTTTTTTTGAAGGCGATCAAGTTCGGCCTGACTACGAAAATAACTATGTTCTGAGAAAAAAGGCGCAATACTGGAAACACCAAGTTCTACAGCTCTCTCTAAGACCGAATCAAAAACTGCTGGCCGCGGAAAGGACAAAGCAAGATGGATATGCGGTTCTGCTAATGGCTTAATCGCTCGCTGCTCAAGAATTTTTGCGCGCGCGTGTTTTTTTGCGACTTCAACGAGCTCCACTAGTAGCGCTACATCTTTTTTTCCGAGAATTTCGAAACGGTCACCGACAGTTTGACGGCAAACTCCACAAATATGGTGAAACACCTCACCGTCAATCATCACAATATCACTAGCGATCGCGGCCGCATCAATCCAGTAACGTCTCATGAGTTACTCATTTTTTGAAAATAAAAACTGATCCACTCACCTTTGGATCTTTCGCCAATCAATTGCAAATGAGTCCCCGCTGTAAAATCCTTAAGAAAATTTTCCCGCTCTTCCAATAGTATGCCAGTCGTAATGATGTAGCCACCAACTTTTAAAACTCTCAGTAGGTCGACTTTAAGATCCATTAATATACCGCTAACAATATTCGCAATCACAAGATCAAACTGTCCTTCAACGCGTGAAAGTAAACGGTCAGAAAATTCTATATCAGAAAGATTGTTCGTTTTAAGATTTTCGCGAGACACTCGCACGCATTCGGGATCAATATCAATTCCCAGGACTCGTTCTGCACCCTCACGCTTGGTTATCATGGCCAATATTCCCGTGCCGCTACCAACGTCAATTGTCGAGCGAAGACTGCGACCGGCGTTTACGTGCTCCATAATCCATTGCGCTGCTAAAGTCGTTGTTTCGTGAGTACCAGTTCCGAACGCCATTCCCGGGTCAATGACCAAGTACTTATCGGCTTCGACGGGCGGCTTGTGCCAACTAGGAACGATCCAATAAGGATCGGCAAATTTAAATGGAACAAAATTTTCTTTCCAAATTTTTAACCAGTCCTGATGCTGCTCTTCCGCGATCGAAGTCTGCGTTTGCGGAAAACGCGAGTTGAGCAATAAAAAAAAGTCTTCGGAAGGTCTATTATCAAAGTAGACAGAAAAATACCCAGGGCGCGACTCACTAATCTCCGGTTCATATTTGAGGGTGTGCTGTTTAAAAGGAAGTGTTTCAGCGATTCCTAAACAGCCATGATCAAAACAAAAGACTGAGAGATCGTCTTTTTCGTTAGCTGCGACTGGTCCGATTTTTACTTCAAAATAAGATTTCACTAAGGGTTGGGTTTATCGACAGGAACTGGTTTTGGCAAGCCAATAGCAGCTGGCAATGCAGCTGCGGGGAGCGTAACCGGTGGCGCCGTCGCCGCTTTTGGCTTTATTTCCAATTTGCTGGCTTGGTCCTTTTGCTCTTCTTCCTGTTTCGATTCTTCTTTGCGCGATGATTTTTTAGTTGGTTTTTCTTCCCCGGATTTTGGTTCTTGAGCATTGGCGAGGTCCACCATATCGCCGACCATAATTCCTTCCATCTCTAGAACTGGAAGATGATCTCTTTCATGGGTTGAATAAAGTCGTGCGATGCTGAAGTCTTGCTCAACATGAATGACTTGAAGTCTACCAACGGGATTCATTAAAAAACCCTGCGACTTATTTTTCAAATTATCATGAATTGGAATTTTGCGAAGAATTGATACAATCATTCCTCGTTTTACCCCATGATGGGCGCCACCACTCATGTAATAATCTTTGTAAACGACTTCATCGTTTGTCAGCGGAATATTTTTTTGAACTTCAAAGACCGTCACTTCTTGGGCGAGGGCGGCAAATGAAATCGTGAACGAAAAAAACCATAATTGCATTTTTGCAAGGCGTAGCATGACAGACACTTCCTTCCGTGGTCTATCACCTTCCTGGCGTTATGTTGAACCTTCCGTGGTCATAGAACTTCTCGGCCGTCTCAGTTGGGGACTTGATTGTGGAAAACAAAACCAGACTCCTTTTGACTCTTTTATTTTAAGGCCGTCCGCATTAAGCGTTTGAATTCACTTTCCACCTCGACTCGCTAAAAGTCGGCACGAATTTTTCATAGAGATTAAGTGAGGCCCATGCAGAGAGTGTCAAATAGTAACTAACAACAAGGGGGACTTAAGGATGAAGTATTTAGCAGTAGTAAGTTTATTATTTTTCGGAGCTCTAAGTAGCGCTAGTGATAGTTTAGAATTGCGGTCAGCAGAAGACATTGATGCTGAAATTGCCGCTGAGGAACTTTCTCTCGAAGAGCTAGGAGCTGCAGAAATCCAAAATTCTATTTCGATTCAACCTCGCCACAATGAAGTTTTTAATCGCGGCGGCTTTGGCCGACGAGGACCAGATTATAATCGTGGTCGCCATAGAGTTGTGACTTGTGTTGCGACTAATCGCTATGGCCAAAGCTATACCGCTTCTGGCTACAATGCTCAGGCCGCACAACAAGCTGCACTTCAACAGTGTCAGCGATTTTCACGACGCTATTGCGTTGTTCGCGGTTGTCGGTAAACTTTTGAAGGGCCGTGCTTTGGCGCGGTCCTTCTTTCAGGTGCAATTTAATTCGAGTATTGATTGTCGGAATAAAGCTTATTGACGTCTATACCCACCGAGCAGGCAACCGCAAACTTCTCGTTTCCTAAATCCACATATCCACAGAGTCCTGCACCAGTTTTACAATTGCCATTAATTTGCAGATCAAAATTCAATCCCTGATACTTCACAAAAACAGGATGCGTTTTAATTCTTTGCACTGGTCGCGCCATTTTTTCCTGGTTGAGGTGGGCCGTGGTAATACTACCATCTCGCAAAATTTTGATGGTGACGCCGTTGCCATTGCAGC
>CAYPZY010000090.1:0-9528 GCA_964415155.1 uncultured Bdellovibrionales bacterium | reverse complement strand
AGCCAAATGGAGAAGCGTCACAAAGATTATCTGAAAGTCATTTCCGTCTAGACCTCGACCTACGGCTAAAATCGATAGACCTTAATACTCTGTTTTATTAAGAAAAACCTTTGAGTTTCCGATATTTTACGGAGATGGGAAATAATAAAGGCGGCAATAAATTTGCCAGCAATATCGTTGATTCTTTGTTGGGGAAAAAAGATCAAGACCCCAAACGAGACGACTCCGCAGAAAATATTGGCGGCGCCAAACTTGTTGGGGCTCGAAATATTTTTTCAACGCCTGGACATTTACCAACCACCGAAGCTGCATTAGCACAATCTGAAAATTTGCGAGTTGCGCAGCAAAGAATTCTCGAGCTGGAAGAAGAAATCGATCGTCTTCGTCGGGAAAACGAACAATTAATTGCGGCGGGTCAAACGCTAAATCGCCGGATGGAAGAGTTAGCCGCTAAAAATGAAAATGTGACTAAACACTTGAACGAAGAGCGCGAAAGTTATGAAGACGAAAAACGTTTACTTAACGAAACATTGCAGGCGAAGGATCGCGAATCTAGTCGTCTCACTGGTAAAGTGGAAGAGCTTGAGCTGCGCTTGGCGACGGACCTTAAGAAAATCAGAGTACGTGAGCGCGAATTAGAGAATCGGCTTGAGATTATGAAAATGGAAGGCGCCGCTGTTATTCGTAATAAAGACGAAATCATTTTAGAACTCAAACGACGAATCGACCAATTGACTTTGGAGGCCGATCAGCATCGTCATCGCGAAAATTCAATGTCAGGTCGAATTGATCAGGATCAAGAGAAAACACGCCGTGCTGTAAAAGCTATGCGTCTAGCTCTTTCAATGCTGGAGGAAGAGGAGAACTCAGCGACTCCTCTTAAGAAGGTAAAATGAAGAGTTCAAAACGAGAAAACAAATCAGTTGCTGAAACGCCGATAAGTTTTTTAGATAAGATTTTGGAGTTTGAATCTTCGCTCAATTTGGATAACTTGCCCTCAGTTTTAGATACCTGTTTGAAATTATTTAAAAATGAGTTAGGGGCGGATAACTGCTATTGGTTCCTGGGAACACGGCTTGAAAAAATGGTAGAGCAGTTTGCTAACAAACAAAGAGTGCAGATTCCTCGCTCCGTTATTGGAGAGGCTTGTCCACAGTTTTTAGCGTTAAACACCAAATCTCAAGAGCAAATGAGTGCGACGGTCTCACAAATTGCGGTTGGCCTTTCGGAGATCAGTTTAGACGATGTCGTGCAGGTTTTTACTTCAGAAAACCGCTATATGATCTGGCCGGTCTTTTCTCGCGACGGCAAATACAAGTTTGGCGATATTCTTATTGAAAATGCCCAGAACTGGAAAAATTCGTGGATTGAAATCTATAAAAATCAGGTGTTAAAAGTGGTTTCGCGCAACATTGAAGAAGCGATACGTTTTGTAAAAGCGCGGGAGCTCGCCTTCGTCGATGACTTAACGGGCCTATTTAATCAACGTTATTTGGCTACCGCTCTTGATCGTGAAATCGCTCAATCAAAAAGACAACGGCATCCTTTTTCTGTTCTTTTTTTGGATATTGATCACTTTAAAAAAGTTAATGATCAGTATGGCCACGTCATTGGTTCTAAGATCTTGGGTCAGCTCGGCAATCTCATTAAAACAAATATTCGTGGGAGTGACATCGGTATCCGTTATGGTGGCGATGAGTATCTGCTACTTCTTATCGGGACTGGTGCCGAGAGCGCGAAGACCGCGGCAGAGCGCATCCGTCAGTTAATCGCCAATCAGAGTTTCGTCATTGATGGCAATACCTATAAAATCACCGCCAGTATTGGTGTGGCAGCTTTTCCTCAACATGCAGAAAATCGCGAACGCCTGATCAACCTTGCCGATCAAGCGATGTATCAAAGCAAATTTTCGGGCCGAAACAAAATCTATATTGCGGAGTAAGAGGCGCGACAGATGAAGAAAATCAAGTTGGTAGTCAGCGATCTGCATCTAGGTAAGGGCCGCATTCTTGACGGCGGTGCCTTAAATTCATTGGAAGAATTCTATTTTGCGGAAAAGTTTGTGGAATTTGTGGATTATTACTCTTCCGGCGAATTTAAGGAATATCAGATCGAAATCATTCTTAACGGTGATATTTTTAATTTTTTACAAGTCGATTACCGTGGCCATTTCCTGACTGTTTTGACTGAGGGAGTTTGTCTTGACGTCATGAAGTCCATTATTAGAGGACATCCACAGTTTTTTAGAGCCCTCAGAGAGTTCGCGGCCAAAGAAGGTAATCAGGTCACCTACGTGGTCGGCAATCATGATCAAGGGATGTTTTGGCCCGCTTGTCGCGACTATCTCGATCAAGTCATTGGCAAGAAAGTTAAGTATCGCAACATCGTCTACTATTTTGAAGGTGTTCATATCGAACACGGTCATATGTATGAAGCGGCAAATCGTCTTGACGCCAAAAGATTTTTTTTAAAAAAGGATCTGCCTGAGCCTATTCTTAATTTGCCGCTCGGTTCCCACTTTTTTGTGGAATTTGTTTTGCGTATTAAAAATGCCTATCCTTACGTTGATAAAATTCGTCCGTTTAGCAAGATGCTTCGCTGGGCTATGCTTAATGACACCTACTTCTTTTTGACGGGTCTCATCCAACTAATATGGTATTTTTTGAGCATGCTGATCATTAAAGATCCGCGTCGGCAAATCTCCTTAAAGAAAGTTTTAAGAGTTTTATTGGAAAGTGCGGTTTTTCCCGATCTTAGTGATGCCGCCAAAAAGATTTTACAAGATGATCGCGTTCACACGGTGATTTTCGGTCACACGCATGTCTATCAATATCGCCAGTGGGCCGATGACATGGAGTATTTTAATACTGGCACTTGGACAGAACTAACGTCATTAGATATGGCTTCATTGGGTAAGATTACCAAGCTAACATATTGTCTCATCGAATATCCTGAAGATGGTTCACGGCCTCGTGGTCGCTTAAAAGAATGGCGAGGCTACCATCGTATTGAAGAAGATGTTGTTATCGCTTAAGGATATTGTTAAAACTAAGAGATGATTTTTTTAACACATAGTACGTACCAGCCGACTGAAAAAGAACTTTCCTATGCTAAAACTCTTTTAGAAAAGGTCCTGGCGCGTGAGGACTTGGGATTTCATCAGTTGCCGCAGCGAATGCATTTGTGGCAGACAGCGAAATCGCGTGGACAAGAGTTGCGATCGAAATTCCAGCGCATGGTGATTCTTGGAATTGGCGGCAGTTCCATGGGAACCAAGGCTATCGCCGAAAGTTTGACCAAGAAAGAAGATTCTCATCACCTGGAGTTTATCGATAACATCGATAGTTATTTTTTTTGGAATAAAATTAAGGCTTTTTCTGACCTTGATAAAACCCACTTTGTACTGGTTTCGAAAAGCGGCAACACCGTTGAAACTCTCTCGACGGCAAATTTTATCGACCAATATTTAAAAGAAAAGGGCCTGTCCTTAGCTAAGCAAGCGACAGTTATATCTGAACCCCGCGAAAATATTTTAACTAAGTGGGCGAAACAAAATCAGGTGCCGATGCTGGAGATTCCCATAGATGTCGGTGGCCGTTACTCCGTTTTGACTCCCGTAGGTCTTTTGCCGGCTGCCTTTTTAGGTCTGGATCTCGAGCAAATGCGGCAGGGAGCACTATGGGGCGTTCAGGATCGCGATTTATCAGCTGTCCTTATTAGTCAAACCATTGCCAGTTTTACACGTGAGGAATGGATCACCTGTTTTTGGAGTTACTGCGATTCTCTAAATAGTTTTGGTTTATGGATTCAACAGTTGTGGTCCGAATCTTTGGCGAAAAAACTTACACGCGATAACAAGCAGGCGCCACGAGTAAGTACACCAATTCCATTGATAGGCTCTCGTGACCAGCATTCGGTGTTACAGCAAATTGCTGAGGGTAGCCGTGACAAGCACATTTGGTTTTTGCGTGTTTCGGAGGCCGAAGACTTCGGTCCCAATTTGCAAAATGATATTTTCGCGAGTCACTTAGGATTCGAGGGGAAAAATCTAGGTAGGGTTTTGGCGGCGCTTGCGCAATCTACGGCCCAAGGATTACAGCAAATGGGTGTTCACAGCCTAAGTCTACGTCTAGGTCAAATTCGTGAAAAGGAATTGGCCGCACTTTTTATGTTATTTCAAGTAATAGTTGGCGCGTTAGGTGAGCATCTTAACATTAATGCTTTCGACCAACCGGGTGTTGAGCTAGGTAAAAGACTAGCTAAACAAATCTTACAAAACTAAATTTGTCAGCTTCATCCGTGTTTTCTATAATTTAATATTGATGGCTGATGATAATAAGAAAGACGACCAAGAAGAAGTAACGGCAGGAGATAAGACAAGTATTATCTCGGGCGATACCTTTCGTGGTCGTTTAGAAGAAGCTACCAATGCGCCCCCATGCCTCGTTCTGCTAGTGGGACCTACTCGTTATATTGGTAAACAGTGGCCGCTGACTTCCAGTGATATCATCATTGGACGCGATCCGCGTTCGCACATTTACATTGATGATCGCAGTGTCAGTAAATCACATGCAAAAGTTTTGATTTCAGGTACTGATGTTTCGATTTTGGATTTGGAATCTACCAATAAAACCATTATCAATAATCGAATCATGCCGTCGCTTGTGACTGTAAAACTTAAGAACAACGATCAGGTAAAAACGGGTAATGTCATTTTTAAATTTCTTGAGCGTGGCAACATCGAAGCTATTACCACGAAAGACACTTACGATCGTGGCCAACTTGACGGTTTAACTAAAATTTTTAATAAGGCTTCGTTGTTAGAGCATGGCAAAGAAGCGTTCAAACGATCAACACTCATGCAATTTCCTCTCACGGTTATCGTTTTTGATTTGGATCATTTTAGACAAGTGAATAATACGTACGGCCACCTGGCCGGCGATTTTGTTTTGAAAGAGCTTGCCGATCTTATCAAAGCCAAAGTAATTCGCGGCGACGATTTCTTTGCCCGCTTCGGTGGTGAAGAATTTGTGATTATTCTTCACGGTAGCACGGTCATCCAAGGCGCTGAGATTGCCGAGCGACTTCGTCAGACGGTCATGAAGCATAATTTTATCTATGAAGGTCGCACCTTGCCTATTACTATCTCTGCTGGAGTAGCAGAAAAGACACCGGAAATTGCGGCCTGGGACGATTTATTTCTTGTCGCCGACAAAGCTTTGTACAATTCTAAAAATACAGGGCGTAATCGTATAACAAAAGCATAAAATTTCCAGGGAGTGGGAATGAAAAAAGTACTTCTTATCACCTTAGTGTCGTTCTCTATCTTAGCTTTAACTTTTCCTCAACAGTCGAAGGTGCAGGTAACCTTACAGCTCGGTCATTTTCGTGATCAGCTCGCGGAACTTCGTAAATTAGACGTCGATATTGCGGGGGTCGATATTAAACGAAACCAAGTTACTGTTGTCGTCGATGACGTCGATTTCTTGTTAAAACGAAATTTTAAGTTGGTTCGTAAAGAATTCTTGATTAAAGAAGTGGACCCTGGTTTTAAGAATGCTCAAGAGATCGAAAGTATTTTGAAAGAATATGCTGCTAAATACCCCGCGTTCACCGAGTTGCATAGTATTGGTAAGTCTTTAGAAGGTCGCGATATCTGGGCTCTGCAAATTTCCAATAAATCTGTCGGGGGCACTAAACCCGCGTTTTACATGAACGGAATGCATCATGCTCGTGAGGTCATGACACCCGAAGTTCCTTTGGACATGATTGAATATCTGCTAACAAATTATGAACGTGACGCGAAAGTGCGCCATTGGGTGGATTCGCTCGACATTTGGGTTGTGCCGATGGTGAATGTTGACGGCAATGACGTTGTTTGGAATAAAAATATTTGGTGGCGAAAAAATACCCGTGGCGGTTACGGAGTTGATCTGAACCGCAACTATCCTTATGAGTGGGGCGGTAAGTGCAACGGCTCGAGCAAAAGTAAAAGTTCAGACGCTTATCATGGCGATGCGGCAGCTTCCGAGCCGGAGACTCAGGCGGTGATGAACTTGGTTCAAAAAATTCGCCCTAAAATGAGTTTATCTCTCCATTCTTTCGGTGAACTCGTGCTTTATCCCTACGGCTGCGAGGGGCGGCACACTCCAGACAATGAAATGTTTAAAAAAATTGGAACGGCGATGGCAGCTGCTATCCCCAGTGAGGGCGAGGGTACTTACACTCCCGGCACGCCATGGGAAATTCTTTACTCGGTCGATGGTGATGATGTCGATTGGATGTATAGTGAGTACGGAGTATATCCGTTCGTAATTGAAATGAACCGCGAATTTCAACCCAGCTATCAGACTCGCGATGCGACTGTTAAAAAGTTGCGAGTGGCCTGGATGATGTTACTTGATCAGTATGCGCTATTGTTTTAGCTTTTTTCACCTTGGGCGCCCAAGGTGAAGCGCGTGCACGGTGGAAGTGCTTTTTAAATCCTATTTATTTTTTAGAGATTTTGGCAATTTGCTTTTTTATCTCTTCTTTGGTATCGGCATAGCCGACCGCTGATGTACTGATTTTCTTTTCTGAGATTTTCTAATGAATCCTTATTTAGATTTAGATCAATCGCAGTGAACTAGCGCCGCGCCAGTAGCGCAGAGATCGGTGCGAGTTGTAGCCGTAGATAGACATTTGCTGCCGATAACCTCAGAGATCACACCTTGTAACTTACAGTTGCCACGACTTCGAGAATCGCCGGCGCAAACCACACAGGCAGCCCAGATTGCATTTTTCTCTGAGTGATCGCAGGCCACTTTTATGTTGTCGTCATGATCAGAAGCGTACGCCGTTTCTTTGCTATCAAAAAAAGCTTCCTTGCATTCGCTTGCCCAGGCGCCATCAAACATAAAGATTAAGAAAATAAAACGCATCTATAAAATTCTAACACATTTGAAAGATATTGCACAACCGCGACCAACGTCCAACCACGAAGCGATCAATCCCACACCTGTCACGCGACATCCACCTTCAAACTTCTGCTACGTAACTTCCGTGAAACCTCACGGCCACACGCTCTGCAATCTTGATCTCAACAATTAAACGTAGCCGCCCGCGCTTACGTTTTTTCACCGCTAATAAAAAACGTGAAAAGTCTGGTGCCAAACAGACACTTTCGAAGTCAGACACCACGGGAAGAAGGTACTCTATACTTGCGTCCTGGATCACCACTTCAGCGCTGATGTCGGCGCTTTTCAGTAACACATTCGCCATCGACCAACCTGTTAATGTCATAACAGAATAGAGACTGCCGCCAAAGGCCGTGCCTTTGTGATTAATATTTTTAGCTAGAGGAGCTCGTAAAATAACTTGCTCCTCGTTAGCCACAAAGACTTCAATCCCCATCGATTGGGTGAGCGGTATCTCCTTGTATAATATAGACTGTAGATAATCTTTCACAATTCCCCCAAACTAAACCACTAAAAAATCCGCGCCTTTATCAATCCTCATATTTGAAGTCACAAAAAAATATTTTACTAGGAAAAATCTTTTTAACCGAAGCAAAAAAGTGACATTTTTGAGCCGGAATCAATTCCCATTTCACAAATCATTCCAGAAACTTATAGGAGGCGGTGCATATTATCCAGGCACGATGTTTGAACTATCTTCATCGTGTGAGTAGAACGGTGACAGGAAGTCACCTTTTATCACCAGGACAGACAACTCGAGCGCCCTTTAATAACAACCTTAGCCGGAGGGAGAGAGTATGGCGAAGAAAAATGAAATTCCTGTTCAAGGAATTAACCTTATCAAGGACGAAGTGAGTCTAACCCGTGTTTCTGAAGTTGAAGCTTCAGATCTGATGATAATAAGTCTAGTCAGGTCAGGAAATAAGGCTTCATTTTCAGAATTAGTAAAGAAGTATCAAAAGTCAGTGCTGAGAATAGCGCTGCGTTTGGTACGTGACTTAGAAACCGCGGAGGATGTGGTGCAAGAGAGTTTTCTAAAGGCCTATCAGAAACTTCATCTTTTCGAAGGACGAGCAGCCTTCAAAAGTTGGTTGTTTCAAATTACGGTGAATACCGCCAAAAATAAATTGCGTGGTAAACGTAACGACACTGTAGATATTGAAAACGTTCATCTTGCCGTTGCACCTCAGGGAACAACGGGCTTAGAGAGTACTGACGTTCGCGCCGTACTTAATGAAGCCATCGACAATTTACCAGAAAAACAGAAGACCGCCTTGATATTGCGGATTTATGAGGATCTCAGTTTTAAAGAAGTAGCCGAAATCATGCAGTGTCCTTATGACACAGCGAAAGCCAATTACAGGCACGCCCTCTTGAAGCTGAAGAATAAAATCAATGATCCCAAAATACTAAATGTATTTAATCAATCCGATCTATCTGTTGCCGGGGGATATATCAACCGTAACGAGGGGGTAGAGCAATGAAGAAAAATATCGAAAACTGGGATTGGCATTGGCCATTAGCCATCAAACTTACAAAAAATATCGGAATGCCACCCGACGAAAAATATTACGAAGCGCTCACCAATAAAATTATGGAAGCAGTCGAGAATCCAGAAGATTATTTTTTGAAAACAAAACTGGATATTTTGGCGGCTTCTTTGGGTGGCTCTTCACGGCCTGAATGAACGCTGTCGAAGTATACTAATTTGACTTGCGGCAGTGTCTGGTAAACTAGATTAAGGTTTACCGGCTCATTTTCAACGAACCAAACAGAGGCGTAGTCACGCAAATATTTTTTTAAGACGTCTCTTTTGAATTCGCAGTCTGACTTGGAGTTGTCGTCTTTGAGAATGAGGTTTTTCAGTTTAGGATGAAGTGGGAATTCCAGCTTTTTAAGGGACTCAATTGTTCCTTCGAGCATGCAACTGTTTTCCCGCGCCGTTAGGTAAGCAACATCAGCACCTTTGCTAACGAGTTCTGTTAGGAATTCCTTTGAGCCAGGGACCGGCTCATCAAGGTGCAAATAGGCGTTAGAAAAAAATCTTTTCTTCCAAAAATTCATTAAGTCTTTATAAAAATCAAAAGACGTTCCGGCCAGACCGAGGCGCTCGAGACTGTGCTCTATTCCCCAATCCTTAGGGTGGTGTGAATAGCGTTCAAGCTTCACACATTCCCGCATATAGCGGATTCGATGATGTTTGTCTTGCGTGAAGTCGCGCAAGATTTGAGTCATTCGTGGTGTGACTTCGATGATGGTCGAGTCCAAGTCAAAAACAACAATAACATTTTTGCCATTGTTTTTGTGAACGGTAATCTCTTCTGTTATATTTTGTAAGATGTGCTCTACGGATTTTAGATGTTGCGTCATCTGTTTCGATCCTAATTATTCACTAATAGGTAGTTGTCATATATATCGGAACCCAGGAGCTTAATGTTATGGGGCCTAAGTTTAAAAATCTAGTCCTGACTACCTGTTGTATTTTTTCTTTCGCGTGTACGAAGACAGAACATCCGCTAGGTACAACAGAAAATCCAGTGAAATTATTTTTTGTCCCGTCCGTTGACTCAAA
>CAYPZY010000089.1:0-9564 GCA_964415155.1 uncultured Bdellovibrionales bacterium | reverse complement strand
TCTTCAATCTTGCCGCCGTAATCGAATTGCGCACCATCATCCCAAAATAGTTTATAGAAGGGTTCGACGCGAATAAGTTCGACATAGTCTTTAATATTTTTTCCACAGATAGAAAAAAGCTCGCTCAGAGTTTCAGGTGCGGTAATGACTGTTGGTCCAGCGTCAAAAGTGAAACCATTTTCTTTAAAAACATACGCGCGACCACCTGGCAGGTCTCGTTTTTCGAAAATTTTTACTTTGAATCCTGAGTTTTGTAGGCGAATTGCAGAGGCTAAACCACCAAATCCACTTCCAATGACTGCTGCTTTCATATTATCCATAGGCTTTCATTAATCGTAGTTTTAAGTTTTGTAAAAATTCAATCTGACAAGGAGATAGAAAAACCCTCTGTTGTAGATTGGAAATAGAGTTCTCGAGATATCCTGCTACTTGCTCATGAGCGACGTCGATGACATGTTTATCGATCAAGTAGTCGCGGGCGGCAATGAGATCACTTTTGTTTACTAGGGAAATAAGCTTTGCAAACTCCTCTTTTTCCATGACCTCTGCGGCGGTGGCGATGACATAAGTAATTCGTTTAAGTTGCAAATCTTCCATCCATTTTGCTTTGTCATGTGAGTTTAAATTGCCAATGTCATCGTACATCTGTAAGGCAATACCAAATCTCCTGCCAAATTCATCCATCGCTGAGATCGTGCGTTGATCAGCGCCGTACGCGATAACGCCCATCTTGCTAGCTAGAGCGGAAAGTGCTCCAGTCTTTAGTTCCCGGGATGCTGCTGAGACTTCTTTAAGGCGGCTCTGCTCCACAGAATCAAAGGAAATGCCGACATCAAGGGCCTGGCCGTAGTGTGCTTTCAGTAGAGTGTTTTGTATTTCTTTAAATAGATGAGGTTTATGCGACTCGGGGATTGGCATACGTTCGATGATGACTGAAGGGTAAAAGTAAAGCCAATTTCCTAAATTCAAGGCCACAGGAATTCCATACAGACGGTGGGCCGAGGGCGCTCCACGGCGTTCCTGACTTCCGTCTTGAATATCGTCAATAACCAATGAACCGGTGTGGAGGATTTCAAGAATCGTGGCGGCACAATTTGCGGCCGCTTCAATACCTTGGGCGCCAACTAGATTCTGTTCCCTGGCAACGGAGAAACTAAATTCCACAAGAGCGCCGCGGAAACCCTTACGCGGTCGCGACATCATACTTTTCAGTGGATCCATCAGAGACTTTTTAATTAAGTCATCCACATCTGCATTGAAGCTTAATTGTAGAAAGTCTTTTAATTCTTTGCCGTCTGGAAGTTTCAAATCATAGGTTGCGTTCACAGAGCCTCCGGTTGCTTTTGTGAAAACATGGAACGAATAGCTGGTAGTACTGGAACAGGTGGGCGCCCTGTCAATAGTCTCAGGCAATCACCAAAATTAGTGTTTCCCGCATAAAATCGTTGAATCAATTCTTCTGGTAAGGAGTAAAAATGTTCGAAGATCTTTCTTCGCTCAGTTGGTTTCGCAGCCAAGAACATCATTCTATTAAGTAGATAATAGAATTTTTTTCGCAGACTCTGTTCAGCTCGATAGCCTTCGATAGTTTGTGCCACGATGTTGGTCGTGATTTTGTCTAAGCTGGAAATTTTGTCGGCCAATCGTAAACTATCAGGAAGAGAGTAACCGGTGACAGGATGAAATAGACCACCTGCTAAGCCGATCGTCGGAATATCTGATTTTGGAATAATATCGGATTCAAAGGGGAGTGGTAGGGTACCGCTCTCTGTGGACAAAACCTTGTTAATTTGCCATCCTTTTTCTGATGCATACCTGTGAATTTCATTTTTGATTGATGCTTCGTCTAACATTGCGGAGGATGAATATCTTGTGTCTTCAATAAGAAGATCATTATCGGACCAAGGTAAAAGATAAAAAAATCTATAACCGTCGACTTGTGGGACTGTTGCATCCATCAAGACCGGGCAAATGAGGCCGTGAGGGGATTTGAGTCGAAGGTTTTGTCCAACAAACTTCTGATAACCCTGACGCGCTCTTGGCAAATTATGGCCGCGGCCGTCGACCACGCAATCAAAAGAAAATTCCTGGCCATCGGAGAGTACGACTCGGCGAGAATCTATATTTGTGACCTTTGAATTGAATCGAAATTCGATATTAGTTCGCAGCAGTTGAGACTCAAGTTTTTCGGGGGTTATTGTTGAATATCCCGATTGATAGCGGCGCCTGAATTTTGGAAATGCCACTTCATAAGAGGGCCAATGATGAGACGCTAGGTCTTTCACCAACTCATAAATGTTTTTTGTAATGTCCGATTCGTGAAAAGACCACGTTCTCCCACGAGGAATTCGCTTTTCCATCTCGAATATTGTGATTTGAAGATGCGGGTGACGGGACTGAAGAAGCCAGGCAAGCAGAGTGTTTCCTAGGCCCGCTCCGATCAAGCAAATATGTTTTTTTGAATGCTGAATCATCTGTTTTATATTTATCTAATTATTGTCTAACTTAGTCAAAGAGTCATTAAGCAGATGCGCGTGAAGTCAAACCTAGACAAAACCTATACATAAACTATTGTGAACTAGTTTCTACGTTAGGGGTTGTGATGGATGTTTTTACGATTGGCATGGTTGCTAAGATGACTGGCCTGACGGCGTTCACCCTACGAGCCTGGGAGCGGCGTTATAATGCTTTTAGGCCAAACCGTAGCGATTCGGGTAGACGTCTATACACTTCGCGAGAAGTTGAGAGACTAAAGGCTCTTAAGCTGTTGACCGAGTCGGGTCACTCCATAGGTGAGATTGCTCACCTTGAGATGGGAAAGTTAAATTCCTTACTTCTTCGAAGCGATCGTGGTTTTGGATCTGCTAAAGCCATTTCATTGATCTTGTCGGCGGTGGCGAGTTGTGACCTACCTAGAATGTCGGGTTATTTGCGGGCCGCACAACTGGAGCGTGATACGCGATCACTCTTGATCGATGTCATTAGCCCTGTTTTGTCAGAGATGGGCAGAAGAGTTGCATCAGGTGATTTAGATATTTATCATGAACACGCGGCCTCCGCATTAATTCGAAACTTACTGCTTGGAATCCTTTATTCGGTGGAGCAGCTGCCGAGTTCGCCGGAGCTCAAGCCCATTATTTTTGTAACCCCCGAGGGGGATTATCACGAGTTTGGAATTCTTGTGTCTGCGATCCTTGCCGCTTTGCGCGGGTTTAAGGTTTACTATCTCGGACCAAACTTACCTGTTTCATCACTCGTCAATGCGCTAAAAAATTTGAATGTCGGTGTCGTCGTTGTGGGATGTGCTGCCCCTCCTGAAGTGTTTTCAACAAACAAGTGGAAAGCATTTGTTGGGGAGCTTCTAAAATTCAACGAAAACGTTTGTTTTTGGTTTGGTGGCAGCCGCAATCAAGAAATTGAAAAGTATGGGGAGCTTAAAGGACGGAAGACTTTATTTCTCAACCGCTACCAAGATTTAGAACGGGCACTAGCTGGTTTTAAATCTCAAAGTTCGAAAAGTGTTTAGACCTCAGACCAAGGTCGATCCGTTTCAAAATGGCCTGGGCGATTTCTTTACGGGCGAAACTGGAATGACCATAGGGCCGGTTGTCGCCAATCTTTCCTAAAACGTAATAACTATAAATTTCAATTCTCTCAAGGCTGTGGTTTTTGGGACCGATTTGTACCAAAAGCTAATAAGAAAACAGGATAGGCTTTCTTGAATTTTAAAAACTTCAAAGTTGGAATTTTTAAGGCGTTCTTTTTTATAATGGCGATTAACGCCATGTCATTTGTCGCAATCTTTTGGATAATCCACAAAAATGCGTCTTTAGCTGAAGATATCGCTGGCAGAGCGCAAACGCTAAATGTCATCTTGGGTGATTTGGCCAAACTCGAGCTTGTAGCTGGCGACATGAATGCTCCGGGGAATGATGTTTTTGAATCGAAGAATGTTAAGGTCGAAGAGAATCGCTTTAGTACTTACAGGAGTAATTTTCGCGAAGAGTTTTCGTCATTTAAAAGTTTGGTTTCAGATTCATTGCCTTTGGCTAGTCAAAAGCGGATTTTGAAGAAGCTCGAATCAGTTGAAATGTACAGCAATCTCTTTGCAGATATAACTTTAGAGATATTTGCGAATTTTAAAAAAAATAGTTTGGAAACCGCCTCAAAAAAAATGGCGCAAATGGATCGCAGCTTTTCGGAATTTCGCAAGGCTATTATTGAGGTCAGACGTGAGCTCCGAAAAATTGACGATGAAGTCGGTATTCAACAGTATTCGTTAGTGCACGGACTAACTCAAAAGACGATCTTTATTCTTGTTGTCAGTTTACTTTTTAGTGCGGCGATGACTGTTGTGGGATTATTAGCTCGAAACAAATCAAGATCAGATGAAAACATTCTAAGATTCTATAAATTTGCAATTGATCAAGCCGCGATTGTGGCCACGACAGACACGCAAGGAAGAATAAAATTTGCCAACGAAAAGTTTTCCGAGATCTCGGGCTATTCACCAAACGAGCTCGTCGGAGAGGATCGTCGGTTGCTCAATTCAGATTGTCACCCTAAAGAATTTTTTAAAGAACTGTGGAAGACGATCGGGGCAGGTAAAGTTTGGCATGGTGAAATTAGAAATAGACGCAAAGATGGTTCAGTGTATTGGGTGGATTCAACGATCATTCCGATGATGGATGAGTCTGCAAATATATCGCAATATGTTTCTATTAGATTCGATATCACTGCCCGCAAAGAGTATGAAGCTCAGGTCGAGGCTGCCACGAGAGCGAAATCAAGTTTTCTAGCAAATATGAGTCATGAGATTCGCACACCTCTCAACGGAGTGCTTGGGATGGCGACGCTTTTGTCTGACGAAAAACTCTCACCTGACGGTGCTCGTTACTTAGAAATAATGAAGAATAGTGGGAACACCCTTTTGGCGTTAATCAATGATATCTTGGATTTTTCAAAAATCGAGGCGGGAAAATTATCTTTAGAGTACGTTTCATTTGGTCTCGAAAGCACGGTTCAGGAGCTGGTATCATTTCTTGATTTCAAAGCTAAGGAAAAGGGACTTACTATTCATGTTGATATGGATAAATCACTGCCAAAGTTCATTTCTGCGGATGTGACTCGTTTTAAGCAGGTTTTTACAAATCTCTTCAGTAATGCCACCAAATTTACGCAAAAAGGATCAATCACTATTCGCGCAATGGCAAATTTGACTCCTGACGGAAAATATCTGATTCAATTTGATATCATCGACAGCGGGCTTGGTATGTCGGAGGAAGCTCAAAGTAAACTTTTTAGATCGTTTTCTCAGGTCGATGCCTCTACAACAAGACGGTTTGGCGGCACGGGTTTGGGTCTCGCTATTTGCAAAGGTATTTGTGAAGCCATGGGAGGAAAGATCTGGGTTAAGAGTGAGGTTGGTAAGGGATCTACATTCTCATTTACTTTCGTCGGAGAAAAGGCTGAATCACTCGCGACCACTAGTGGTGGATCAGACATTGCGACCACTGATCTGGGGCAAAAATTTCCCTATAAGATTTTGGTTGCCGACGATCATTCCACAAATCAGATTCTAGCGAAGAGTTTTTTAGAAAAGCTAGGGTATGTTCCTGACATTGTTGGCAATGGTCTTGAAGTTTTAAATGCACTGAAACAAAAAAGCTATGACCTGATTTTTATGGATGGCCACATGCCGGAGATGGACGGGTACGAAACAACAGTAAATATTCGCAAGCGCCATGGCAAACAAGCGCCATGGATAGTGGCGCTTACTGCGAGTGCCAGCAGCGCTGATAGAGAAAGGTGTTTTGCGTGTGGAATGAATGATTTTGTTTCAAAGCCGTTTTCTATTTCAGCTCTGGCGACAGCGATCATGCGAGTTGGCGGGAACAATATCGTCCAAAATCAGAGCGAATCTGTTACTGGTCTGGCGAAAAATGAAATCGATTTTGATGCCAATCGAATTTTAAAGCATTTTGCCGGAGATGAAGACATCATGCAGACGGTAATAAAGGACTTTCTTGCAACTCTGCCGACACTTCAAGAGATTGAAAACGCACTAAAAACTAGGAACGCGCGTGAATTCGCTGGCCGCGTACATACCTTAAAAGGAACGGTTTCTATTTTCTTCGTCGAACCACTCCAGGATCTTTTGTACGAACTAGAAATGATTGGTAAAAATAACCGCCTAGGAGACATTGGCGATCGTATGGACGTGCTTAAGAGACAAATCTCTGATCTCAAGGCGCATTTAGACGTGATGCTAAAAGAGAAATGGGCTGCCTAAGTTGCTACTAGACTTTTAAATCCTTGACCAAGAAATCGCCCAAAAATAGCCTTTAGCTATGATTTGTCTTAGCCTTCTGACGGCTCTTCTTTTTGCCAGTAGTGGTGAGAATAATTGTGCGCATGATGCCAAAACGTTTCGTTGTGTGAAATATGTTCGCAACTACGATGCCGACACCATTACTTTCAACATTCCCAATGTACATCCTTTGATCGGTGAAAAGATCTCGGTTCGCGTTCGCCACATTGATACTCCTGAAATTAAAGGCAAACTGCCTTGTGAAAAGGAAGCTGCAAGAAATGCGAAGCGGCTGATAGAAAATCTGCTTAAGAACGCTCGTCGTATTGATCTTGAAAAAGTCGACAAAGACAAATACTTTCGGATTCTCGCAGATGTTATTGTCGATGGAAAGCCACTAAAAGATTTACTCTTAAAAAACAATCTCGCTTACAACTACGAAGGAAAAACCAAACAAAAAATTGACTGGTGTAAGCGGATACCCGCGAGTGGATTGTAAAAAGCGCACCACCGGTGCCAGAGAGCACCAGATAATTGCCAAAATAAGCGTTTTATTTCATTTGAATGTGGCATGTGATTCGCAATCGTCAGCTGCGATTCGTACACAACCGATTACGGAGATAAGATGAAATCAAAAAATAATATTTACACGCTTTTGACAACCATGGTGACGTTTTCTGTATCTTTAAACGCCTTGGCTCTTCCCAATTACACCTTAAGTTTACCTGAAGACTCTTCAAATCTGCTTTATAAAGTGAGAGAGGAGCATCGTGGTGACGGTGGAGGTCGTGGCGGCGGTTCCGGCGGTGGCTTTGGCAATCGTGGCAGTGGCGGCGGTTCCGGCGGTGGCTTTGGCAATCGTGGCAGTGGCGGCGGTGAGAGAAGTGGTGGCAGTAGGCCTGGAGGTTTCGGTAGTGGTCGCGGAGGTAGTGACAGATTGGGCGGCAATGGAAATAGTAGAGAGAGAAGCGGTGGTGGTTTTCCTCGTCAGCAGCGCCAAGAAGGACAACCTCGCCAAGAATCACGAAGGGATGAGCGTCGCGAGCAGCAACCAAGACAAGAGCAAGCAAGGCAACCACAGCCAAGACAAGAACAACCAAGACAGCAGACGCCGCAACGACAAGAATCACAAAGCCAAGAGCCGCGGCGGTGGCGACAAGGCCAAGAAGAACGGCGTAACGATAGTCGCAACGATGGATTCAATCGCAATCGCGGCAATGACAACAACAACAACAATCGAACTTTTTACCGTCGCTCTGAATTAAAAGACGTACAAAGCAGTGGTCGAACTAGTGAGGGCACTGCCAGTAACGGTGATCGTATTCGCTATCGTCGGGACAATGATGGAAGAGAACGAGTATCTTCAGTCACTCGCCACGACAATCGCACAGGTGATCGCAAAGAAGTAAGATTTGATCGCCGTGGACAACGTTCAGATATAAAAGTAACCCGTGGCAATGGTGCAGTTCTCGAAAGCCATCGCGATCGTGATGGCCACTATCGCGTTACTAAGAACTTCGGTGATCACAGAGTTGTAAGTTACTCTCGTCGCGGTTACATCGAGAAATCTTATCGCGGTCGTCATGATCAAATGTTGTTACGTAGGACTTATGTAGATAGAATCTCTCGCAAAGCCTACGTCCGCTATTATTACAATGATCGTTTAGGTTACCGTGTCTATCGACCATCTTGGTATTTCGGAGCAAATTTCTACAGTGGTTTAATTGTTGGCTCGGCATGGACACCCCTTCGCTACTCTTATTATAAAGGCTGGCGTTGGTACGCCAATCCTTGGGTTTTCCATCCTCGTAATCCCTATGCCTATTACTTTGCGCCGTACTCTGTTTATCGCAGCCCTGTTTACTGGGTAACAGATTACGTAATCGCCGAATCATTGGCTTCTTATTATTCTAGGAGTACAGAATTAGCGCAAGAAAATGCAGCCTTAAGACAGCAAGTTGATTCTCTAAATAACGAAATCAGCAGCATGCAGGATGTTCAAGACGAAGAAGTTTTAAAACAACAACAACAGTTGGAGGCGAACGCTGTTATTTCGCAAGAGATAAAAGAACAGATTGCCGTGCAGGTTAAAGCCGAGCTTGAGGCTCAACAAAAACAATCGTCGGTGGCGATCTCGGATGTGCTAAGCAACACGAATTATCTCTTTGTTGCTTCTGATGAGCTCGATGTTAGTTACACCGATTCTTCGGGTAGCGAAGTGTCTTGTACGATTAGCGAGGGCGATATTTTCCAATTAAATAAAGCCATCAGCCAAGGTGAAGAAGTTGCTGAAATTAAAATTAAGACAAGCAAGAAGTCAGAGGACAGCTGTCCCACAGGTACAATTGCTTACGCTTCAGTAAAAAATCTTGAAGAGATGAAAAACGAATTCTCAGCGAGAACTGAAGCCGGTGCGAAAGCGGCCTATGAACAGCAAGGTAAAAATGGTATTCCTCAAGTTTCAACAGAGGCTGCTGTGCAGACTGAAGACGGCGGTGACGATGCGGAAGCTGCGATTCAGGAAATTGAATCTCTTGAAAACGAAGCCAAGTCACTTTCGCAAGATGATATCTCCGGAGACATTGAAGAAGACTAAAGTGACTTTTCTTTTTTGACTTTTGGTGGGGTGCTGGCACTTTCTGTATTGGTGTCGAGTGCCCCACAATTTGCCTTTTTCTCGGCCGCCTCATTGCTAAAACAGCATTTTTTGAGAGAGGGTATGAATATTTGCATTGCCTTAAAATCTAAGGATGATTTGTAGAGGCGAAGTTCTTCAGCATCCGATAATTTGGTTTTTTCGTCGCTTAAGGTTATGTGTTTGTAACCACGATTGGTAATCTGATCAGCTAAACTTACGCTTGTTGGCATTTCATGGTCATCAAATCCGTAATTGTAAAGACGTTGCGAAGCGCCTTTTTCATCAATCTCAAAGACTTGAATATCGGTGACCACAGAGCCTCCTTGCAGCACTGCTTTGCGCTTTTTGCCTGACATTGGGTCGATGAAATTGATGGTCGCCATGTCGTTTGATTTGCAATCGTAAGACTTAATATCTGGTCTAACCATCTTGTCATAATACATGATTAGATAATCACAGCTTTCTGGATATAACTTAAATGTCTCATTTCTACGTTTTTCATCCATTCCTATAAAATTGATTAGTTTCGCAGAATCATAAGTTTTGTAATCTGGTCTACAATCATCATCGAGGGGAATATATTCCCTGACTGTTTTTGTTGATAAGCAACCACCGG
>CAYPZY010000088.1:0-9579 GCA_964415155.1 uncultured Bdellovibrionales bacterium | reverse complement strand
TTCCCGACCATCTTCATCAACACGGGATTCCACGCTGGATCGGTGACGCCAATTGTTTACCGCTCATTACAAAAACCAAAGTGATGATTGAGACCCTGGATGAGGTTTACCAGCGTCTACAACCGATCTTTAAGGAAGTTGGCCGTGAGTACCTTCGAGCTTGATCACATCGGCATTGCCGTCGAATCTTTAGAAGCAGGCAGTGCCTTTTATAAGGCTCTGGGCCTAAATCTAGATCACGAAGAAGAAGTTAAGAGCGAAAAGGTGAAAGTCGGTTTTTTTGGTCTAGGTAATCAATGTAACCTCGAGTTATTGGAGGCCTCTTCGCAAGATAGTCCCATTGCCAAATTTATTGAAAAACGAGGTACGGGCATCCATCATATTTGTTTAAGAGTGAAAGACATTAGAAAAATCATTAAACAACTGCAAAACGCTGGCGTACAATTAATCAATGCAGAACCAAAAATGGGCGCCCATAATTGTTTGGTCGCTTTTGTTCATCCAAAATCAACAGGCGGAGTTCTTATTGAACTTAGCGAACCGCAGGGGCATGGTTGATGCGTAATTCTGGAATGAATATGCAGGTAGTGGTTCCTCTCACACCTGTTGTGAAAATTCTTATGATCGCCAACGTGGCTGTCTGGTTGCTCTTGACCGTCATTTTCGAAAATTACTTTTTGGCACCCGGAACGCTTAATCGCTGGTTTGGTATTGTACCTGCTTTTGTCGTGCAAAAGTTCTTTATCTGGCAAATTTTTACTTACATGTTTTTTCACGCCCTCAATCTTTCTCACATTCTGTTTAATATGTTGTTGTTGTGGTGGCTCGGTTCGGAGTTGGAGTCACGGTGGGGCTCGAAATTTTTTGCTTACTTCTATCTCGGTAGTGGTGTGGGTGCCGGTATTATCTATTTACTTGGAATTACCATTTACCAACTTTTTGTGGGAGCCAATCTTGCGTGGGTTACTCCGGTTGTGGGTGCCTCAGGCGCTGTTTTTGGTTTACTCCTCGCTTACGGAATAATTTTTGGCGAACGAATCGTGTATTTTTTTCTCGTTTTCCCTATGAAAGCCAAATACTTTGTCATGATTTTGGCCGCGATTGAGTTTGCGACTTTGTTAAACTCAGGGGTGAGCAGTGGAAGTCAGGCGGCAAACCTTGCTCACTTAGGTGGTTTGATAGCCGGCTACTTAATTTTGTATTTTTGGACTCGTTGGTCCGTTGGGCGCCGTGGTAGTGCTAAGAGCAGCCATAGACGTAACCTAAAATTAGTGGTAAACAATGAGACCGACAAAAACAAAGATCCTAAGTTTTGGAACTAAGTTTTTGGACATCTGAAGGAGTTTTTTAATGGATCTCGAATCAATTTTAGAAGAATTAAAGTATGATAAACGTCTTATCGAGTGGAACCTGCGACGTGGTATTATCACTCACGAAGACGTCAAAAAACATCTTTCCTCCCTTCAAGATATTTCCTCAGAAGCGATCAGCTTCAACCTCGAAGATGATGACAGCGAGGACATGGATGAATCAGGCAACGGCTCAATGGATTTAAACTAAATTTTGTTGTGATTACCTTGGGTTTCTAAGGGAAGTCGATGAATTACGTGGTGAGGCGGTAATTACATGCTACTCGCACTAGTGGCGGTAGAAATTGCTCCGAATGGTCCAAAGGTTGAACCGTTAAGTGCCTGTGTGATGCTTGGGTCAGTGTTTTCTTGCCACTCTTCGCCGACAATGCGAGGAGTTCCTGCTTCAAAAACAAGGTACAAGGACTTCTCACCGAAATCGGTGTGTTGATCAGACTCGTAAGATTGCAGTGAACGTACAATGATTTGGTCTTTTTGTTCTAGAACACTTGGTTCAGAAAAACGAACTTTAATCTCTTTATATTTGGCATTGAGATCACGCTTGTAGCGATACCACTTGCGTTTATTCATCTTAAGCGACGAAAAATTTTCGCTATAAAAGGTAATGTATTTTTCCAAATCTTTAGTTTCCCAAGCTTTGCGCCATTCCTCGAGCATCGTTGTGATTTGTTGGAAACGTTTTTTTTGCGCCTCGAGTGAAACGTAATTGACGGAGTCGCGAATAATGATGGGCGTTTTCTTAAGATTAATAAATTGAGTGAGTTCTTTGATGATCTCATTGCGAACAACCACGCAACCGCGCGAACCGCGAGTTAAGGGAACTGTGTCGGGAACGGCATGCAACCATATACCAGAACCGGTTTTACCCACGAGAGTATCAAAAAAATTGGGATAGTTTATGGTAAAAGCACGGCTACCATAGAGTGAAAAATCAAGGCCTGAGCCCTCGTACTTCTCTAGAAAAGTGTAAATGCCCTCAGGTGTTTTGTGATCACCCAAGGATTTTTTATCGCCGTGATTTTTGCCAATGTCAGTGGGGTAGTGGCGAATCGGTTTAAGGCCTTGCGCTGTTTGCTGCCAAACCGTAAGGGTGCGCTGGGCTTTATCAACCAACAAGACGTTATTGGGAAAATACGCACCATAACCCAAATTCACGATGCTGTCGGGAACTTGACCAGAGATTTTTGTCGCAAATTGAGCTGAGGTGTCGGTGATTTCCTGCTCTAAAGTTCTCTTAGCTGCATCAGAATTTGTTGGTACACCTGAAGTTGGCGTTTCAGCAATGGCTGTTAGCGAAGAAAATACCAATGCAAACTTAATTAATACTGTAGAACTTATTTTCATATCCCGCCTTAAGTCAGACAACAGCGTATCAGTATAGTTCATCTCATTTGTTAACGGAAAAATTGTCAAGAAATTGAAGTGAAAAGCACGGCGATTGATCAAGACTTTCGTCTCATTGCCGATAAATATTATGAGGATCAATATGGCTGAAAAAGAGACAGCTGCAGAAGAGGCCGCACCGAGTGGACCAGGCTTAGTTAGTAAGCTGATGGTCCCGTTGGTAATACTACTGAACGTGGCAGTGCTCGGCGGTGGGCTAGCGCTTGTTTTCATTAATACCATCGGTTTTGATCCGCCAAAAATCACTGAAGAACACGAGGCCGAACAACTTTCATCGACACTTCAGGAGATGGAATCCGACGTCATTCTTTACCTGATGGACCAATTTGTAGTCAATTTAGCGGGACTACCGCCCAGAGCAATTCGTCTTGAGTTGAATCTCGAACTTCTTGATAGCAAAGGCTTCGAGGAGGTCGTGCGTTTAGGGCCTTCAGCTCGTGATTCTATCGTTAAGATACTTAACGCAAAAAGATTTCAGGACATAGAGACTATCCAGGGAAAACTCTTTTTAAAAGATCAAATTGCTACAACACTCAACGGATTTCTTAAAGAAGGCGTTGTTAAAGAAGTCTATTTTACCGAATTCGCCGTCCAATAATTAGCCTACCGACCCTTGACATCTCAGCTCAGGACTTATGACAATTAATTATATTCAAATATGCCAGGGGGAATATCGTGAAAATAGTGTCTCTATTTTTTTTATTCGTTACCACCGTTGTCAATGCAAGTACCTCTGACGTTTCCCAGCTCATTCGCCTCGACGTTGAAAAATACACTTTAGAAAACGGTCTTACGGTTTTGTTATACGAAGATCATACGGCACCCATTGTGAGTTATAACACTTGGTTTCGTGTGGGATCCAAAGATGAAACCCCGGGACTAACCGGCATGGCACATCTTTTTGAACATATGATGTTTAAAGGCGCTAAACGTTATACGGGAGAGCAGTTTGATAAAATTTTACAGGCAAACGGTGCGGTAAATAACGCTTTTACGACGCAAGATTACACGGGCTATTACATCGATGGTCCAAGCAACAAACTAGAACTCATTATGGATATTGAAAGCGATCGTATGGTGAACCTTCAGGTCACAGAGGAGAATCTTAAAGCAGAAAGAGAAGTCGTTAAAGAAGAGCGCCGTTTACGTACAGAAAATAGTGTTGTCGGGACTATTTATGAAAATATGTTTAGCACTGTTTATAAAGTGCATCCCTATCGCTGGCCAGTGGTTGGTTGGATGCAAGATTTAAATCGAATGACAGTGGTTGATTGCCAAGCGTTCTACAAAAACTTTTATGCGCCCAATAACGCAGTCATTGTTGTCGCTGGCGATATTGATAAGGCGCGAGTAAAGGGTTTAATCAAAAAATATTACGGCTCGCTTGAGGCGTCTAAAACTTTGAAAAAAAGCGTTTTACCGGCTGAACCCGCTCAGCGTGGCGAGCGTTTTCAACAAGTAAATAAAAAAGTGGAAACGCCGACTCTGGCAGTCGCTTTTAGATCTTCTAAAGCGGGCGATGACGAGACATTTGCTTTAGATCTTCTTGCCAGCATTTTGGGTAGTGGCGAGTCAAGCAGACTGCATCGCCGTCTCGTTTATTCCGAACAAAAGGCGTTATCAGCAAAAGCCTTCAATCTGACACCGCAAGAACCGGGGATTTTTGAGATTATGGTATCGCTCCGTTCTGGTGCCACAGATGACGATGTTCTTAAAGCCATCTATGGTGAAATCTGGAAGGTTCGCAAAGTCCCAGTCTCTGAACAAGAGTTAAGTAAAGTCAAAAATCAGGTGATGATGGAATATGTTAGTTCCATGAAAACCATTCGCGGCAAAGCCAATGTACTCGCACTTAACGAAATAATGTTTGGCAATTATCAGGTCGTTTTTGATGATTTGATTAAATACAATAATGTAACCCGCGAACAGATTTTACAAGTTGCTGACAAATATTTAAGGCCTGAACAACGCTCGGTAGTAAAGGTGGTGTCGCCATGAAAAAATCACTATTGTTTATCTTTTTTATCGTTTTTTCAGGTTGTTCTTCAATGCCTCTGCTCAATTCCGGCTTTCAACTGCGGCCCTACAAAGAGGTAAAACTGAACAATGGTTTACGCGTTTTATTAGTCGAGGATAAAACACTTCCGTACACCACATTTACCATGATGGTTGGCGTCGGTTCAGCCCAAGATCCACAAAAATTTTCTGGCCTTTCTAACTTTGTCGGCGAAATGTTGACCAAAGGAACGCAAAAAAGAAACGCAATTCAGATCGCCGACTTCCTGGGCCAGATGGGGGCAATGCTGGATGTAAATACTGACCTCGATTACACGCAAATTATTGGTAGTTCATTGTCGATGCATCGTGATGAACTGCTGGAGATTTTTTCGGAAGTGGTAACCAATGTATCGTTCTCCGAAAATGAAATTCGGCGTTTGAAAAGACAAATTCAAGACGTCATTAAGAAGACAGCTGAAGATCCTGAATCTTTCGCTTCGATGGCCTTTCAAGACTACATTTACTCCGGTCATCCTTACGCGCAGCCTGTGATTGGAAAAAGCCGTGACGTCAACGCCATTCGCAAAAAGAACATCATTAAACATTACTTAACTTATTATCGCCCCAACAACGCCACGCTGGCTGTAGTTGGTAACTATGGCGATGACATCATCGCGAAACTGGAAAAGGCTTTAGGCGCTTGGAAACCAAAAGACACCGCAACTCCCACGTTCTCCGCCTTGCCTGAACTTGCCGGTCTACAGCTGAAGGTGATTGATAAAAGTGATTTGGTGCAGTCGCAAATTCGCATTGGCCATTACGGAATTCGTCGCAACACCCCCGATTTTTTAAAACTGCGGGTTGCTAACTCTATTTTGGGTGGAGGTTTTGCTAGTCGCCTGATGCAAGAAATTCGGGTGAAGTCAGGATTGACCTACGGCATTCACTCGGCGCTCGAAGGTCGCCGCGATGTCGGTCCTTTTGCGGTATCCACCTTCACTCGTAACGATAAGGTGGGAGAAACCGTTAAAAAGACCATAGATGAGCTAAATAAATTCCGGGAACAAGGTGTGTCGTCGCAAGAAGTGGCTGACGCCAAGGCGCTACTCATTGGCGGTTTTCCTCGCGCCATTGAAACGGCGGAGAAACTTGCATTCAATTTGATGATTTTACGCTTGTATGGAATCTCGGATGATTATCTTAAGAACTTCATCAAGGACGTAGAGAATATTTCTGTTGCCGACGTGAATGAGACAATCAAAAAATATTTTAAGAGTCCGAATCTTAAAGTCTTAATTTATTCGAATGCAAAATCCGTCGAAAAACAACTAGCACCCCTCGGGACAGCAGTTGTGAAGCCGTATCGCGATTACCTTTAGAAGGTAGCGTTGTAGGTAATGTCGATATTGTATTGAGCGCTCTGATTTGCAGAAACAGACACTACAGCAGAGTTAGCAAAGTAGTAACCACCAGTTTCGAGGGTCGCCACATGGTATTCACCGGGGGGAAGATTAGCTTCGTAATATCCGCTGCTATCTGTCTGAGTTGTCGCAACGAGTTTCCCGCGAATATTCTTGATTAAACTGCTTCCTTCTAGCGGCTCAATATCAGAAATCAGGAGTTTTTCAAAAATATAAATCGTGCGTAAAGCGGGAGTAACTTGCCAATTGGATTTACTGATCACTTGGCAATTTGTGGCGGAGACTTCATCTACAACGGTCGGCATAAAGTCACCGGTAAAATAGCGAACCTTGCCATGGATCCCTTGGCTAAGTGTGCTGTTTTGTAACTGCAAAGAAGCGCTTTCGCTGGAGATGTCGGCGCAGCCATATTCATTAATGGCGAATTCTTTACATCCCTGCATTGCTAATACGATAAGCGTAGTTGTTAAAAGTGCTTTTATTTTACCCATAACCCCGTCTCGATTTGAAACAAGCGTCTCCTAAGAAATTAAAGTGCAATAGCTATTCCTGGTAGTTACGAGCTATTCGGAGTATTACTGACCACAATTTTGACTGGTGTCAAAACAGTGGTAAAGAAGTGAAGACTTTCATTTTATAAATATATTTAATTTATACCTGCGATTACTTTTTAATAGGTAATTTCGCGGTCTGGGATGCTCGCCTCAAGAGGGAAAATAGCACTATCACTTGGCTTTGATGGCGACGGTGGGGTCATTGGTGGCGCCGTTCGCTGCTGCAACAGAAGTTGTTCAATATTCTTCAATTGGCCTTTGATCTCTTTGAGCTCAGAGCGAATTTTTTGGGTTTTGACCAGCCATGAGGAAAACTCGCGGGCAAGAGCCAACAGCACAACGAATAGTGAGACGAGTGCAATCCAGATGACAGTGGTCGAAAGCTGTAGTGATTCTAGATTTTCGAGGAGTGTCGCGAAATTTTGCATGACGGTGGAGTTACCTGAAGTTGGCTTAAAATTCAAGCACCAGCTTTATCTTCTCTTCTTGTTTTTCTTAAGCATAAGGTAGCCGACAATAGCCAGAATCAAAAGCACCAAGGCCATAAAGGTCGTTCCAGAGCCACCTTCCGTTTGCGGTTCAGCTTCGATAGGTTCTGGCTCACTTATGCCCGTAAGACCCGAGCCCAAGGTTCCACCCCCACCGCCGCCTGCAGTAGGAATAGGAGGAGGCGGTGCTGCCATTGAACTAGCAACCGATAGGACGCGCAAACTGGTAATGGCTTTAGCAAAATCCTGGCTGTATCGTGAGTAGTTTTTCTTGTGAGCGCTAAATGTGACGAGGATTCCCAAATGATCTTTCACCGTTGCGAGATAGCGGGTGTAGTAATTAAAAACCTCGCTATTTTCGTGAAATCCATCCACCCATTCGTGACCATTCAATAGATACTTTTTTACGTGGATGATTTTCGACTGAATCGCCTTACCACTTTCATCAGGTATAATTCGGGGAGCTTTTAAATGCGCTTCATAGGCGCTCAGGCTGTCGCTGGGCCCTTTTTCTTTAGCTGTCAGAACAATTACAGCTTCCTGTTTCCCTGGAGCGGAGGAAGCATGGCAAACGTGTTCAGTTTGTTCGAGCTTACAATCCCATTTGGCTGGGAGTTCAAAACTGACGTAAGAACTACGAAACAAAGTGGCTTCAGCGTTCGTACCTAAAATAGTAAAGACACTGAAGACACCGAAAATAAAGCGCATCTTTAAATGATAAGCTACTGACTCAACAAGTCAATGGTTTGTTGAGTCAAAGTTCTTAGCGAGATTTCGCTCTGACCTTAGTAAGAGCTTCTTCGATATCTATAACTCTGCCAGATTTTACTTTCCCTTGCAGACCCTGCAATACAGGACCCGTTTCTTGAAGAATCGCAGCTACGTTCTCGATAGAAAATTTTGGACCGCCTGTAGCCTTCATCAAGGCAACAGCACCCGAAACAATCGGAGCGGCCATAGAGGTGCCGTCGGCTCCCCAGAAGAGTTCGCCTTTTAGGTTTTCCTGTTTTGCTGAGAAAATCGATTTTCCACAACAACCGCCAGGCGCCGCAACTTTTACACTGCGAATACCGAAATTGGAGTAGGGTGTTAAAGCGCCGTCGCCATCAACGGCTGCTACGGTGATGTTATTGATAACGTCAATACTTGCTGGTAACAGCGGATTTGTATCAATATCAAGAGGAACAGTTTTGCCTTCAGAATCGAGCGTTCCGTTGCCTGCAGCCGTCACAATGATGACATTTTTCTGAGCTGCATAATCAAAAAGTTTTTTAACTGGTTCAAGAACCGTCGCTGCTTGACCAGGTCGTAATTGACCACCGAACGAGGCATTGATGACAGTCGCGCCCATATCAACGGCGTAATAAATCGCCGAGAGTGCAACACCTAGATTGGCGGCACCACTTACACCAACTACTTTCACTGGTAAAATCTTTGCTTTTGGCGCTACACCAAATACCTGTGCCGCCGCTAAACCGGCAACGTGACTACCGTGGCCGTTATCATCGTAAGGAAAAGCGTCAGACTGAGCAAAGTCGTAACCGTAAATATCGTCAATTAAACCGTTGCCGTCATCATCGATGCCGTTGGCAGTTTCGTTTGGATTAACAAAAATATTTTCGTTCAAGTAGGGGTGGTTATAATTAACGCCCGTATCAAGTATTGCGATCACTTGACCTTCACCTTGACTAATATTCCAAGCGCGATCGGCATGGATCTGTTTTAAGTGAGAAAAATCGACACCGATGTCGCCAATATTTTTAAGGCTATTCTGAGTCTTTACAAATTTGGGATTACTAGTCACACCAAATCTTGCAACGCCAACGTTACAAACGTTGCGGCTATCTTGGACCACAAGACCAACTTGGTAAAAACCCAAGTCATCTAATTTAAAATCAAATTCTGCTTCGCTTGAAAGTGGACCTTCGGCTTTGGCGGCATTTGGTAAAACAACATACCAATTAAATTTCAAATCGCTAGGGTGAGAAGCATGCCCCTTGCTTTGGCGACCGCTAAGTCTGATCACTTGACCACGTTCAAAAACGCCGTCTTTGCCTTTAAGTTCGTTAACGTTGAGCAATTCAATTTTTACTTCTGGAGCCTCAGCATCGCGCACACAACTTTGACTTTGGCCAGCAACACTAACGGTTAAATCATCGGCCAACTCTTCAAAAACTTTTATATCAGGAGTTGGGAGAACCTGAATCATTTGATTCTTAGTAATGTCTGCTTTAGGAAAATCCTCCAGAATATTTTGTTGAGTTGCGTCAAAAACTTCATAAATATTATGCGCTGCGCTCACAGGTTTAATGTGGCCGTCATATTTTTCCATCAGAGCTGTTAC
>CAYPZY010000087.1:0-9587 GCA_964415155.1 uncultured Bdellovibrionales bacterium | reverse complement strand
AGAGTATTTCTCGGGAAAGATCTTAATATGGGTATTACGAAAAACAATAGGACTTACTTGTTTACCGAGAACGGCGGCAGTGCTGAGGACAACCTCATCAAAGTGGGCTAAGGCGTTGATAATCGGTTCGCAGAACATTTCGCGCGCCAAGTAACTCATGCGATCTTCGGGTCTCTGAATATAAGAGAGCTCGCTCGTCATCTTCCACATATCATCGATAGTGACTTCTAACTGACGCGAACGTGAAGATCCAAAAGCGCCAATAATATCTTCGTTCTGCTTTAAGAAAGCATCTAAGCCATCACAGATTTGTTGATAATAAATTTCAATTTGAAGAAATTCTTCTTTCATCAAAATGTCACCGTTAGACTTGATAGTGACAAGCCAATCTTCCATCTCGTGACAGATTTCTGCGAGGTTAGTGATCGAGAAGGTCGCAGCTCCACCTTTCAAAGTATGAAGCGCTCGTAAAAACACAGCGAGCGGTCCCGAGTAATCCAAAACAAAATCGCCACCCGACTCCGACAGCTGCTTTTTGAGATCAGCAATTCCTTTGCCAAGACCGGTGATAAGGCCACGTGCGTCCTTCAAGAAAGTGAGGAATTGACGGCGATTGCGTGTGATTTTTAAAACCATGCGTACGAACGAACGTTCCTTATCGGCCTCCGCTTTCGCACGGACTTCCTCTGTTTTATCAGTTCCTACCAGCACCACCCCTGAAATGACGTTGTCATCGTTTCGAATCGGATAGTAATCGAGATCAATTTGGCGACCGGTTAATGTCGGTAATTTTTTGGGACCTAGATCTTTGACACTCTCAAAAGGAATGGTTTCAGAAAACAAATGCGAAAGCCACATTTTAAAAGTATCCATTTCCTTTTTTTCAACATGCAAAACATCGGAAATCCAAATGTAAGGTGGCGCACATTCGAAAAGATCTTCGCAGGCTTTTGAATAAATCGGTAAAATATTACCTTGCTCGTTAAACACCATCAAACCCTGACCTAAGCTATTTAAAATCGCTTTGAGTGTTTGATTCGTTTTATTTAAAGCACTCGTTCGTTGGCGGACCATGAATTCCAAGTTTTTGGAGTATTGCTCTAACTGCTTTTGCGCATCTTCAAGTTTTACGATCGCGCCTTCTTTTTCTTGTAACTGATTTTTGTATTTATCTTGAAGGGCGTTCTCGAGCGTCATGTCACGAATTATCAGCATCCAATGCTCAGCGTTTTCAATCTTCTGAGTGGTTACTCTCGCAATGACAACGCGGCCCTCGCTCGTTGTAAGCTTGCTTTCATTGTAAGGTGTCGCTTCTGATCCGCGCGGAAGTTGTGCGCCATCACTAAGATAATTATTTTCAAATTCAAAAAACTTTTTTAGAGGTTGGCCAGGTTTTAAGCGGCGGACAGAAAAGCCCGTCAAGGCCGCTGCAGATTCATTGCAGTAGACAATATTGATTTGTTGATCAACAACAAATATGGCGTCTAAAAGAACGTCGAAATATTTATAATCCAACTAGTTTACCCTATTAATTTCATTACTTATTAATCGGTCTTTAGAGCATGCAGTTTTAGAATTTCATCAACATTCAGGACGCAACCAACGGCCAGCCTACTGGACTTTTATCCTTACGCTTAAAGAACTGAGCCTTTAATCCCGAAAAGTGAGTATGAGCAACTTGGCTAAAAAGTTAAATTTTCCCAAATGGAAAATCGTCGAGGACTTAGAGCCAAAACCGACTATCGACCTAGTAGTCACCGATAACTACTCAAGCATCATTCAAAATAACCAACCCGAATTCGCCGCTGAACTTAGACTCGCACAAAATGGTCACAATCAACTAGAGCAGATGTTTGCCAATCCTTGTGAATTTATCTTAGGCGATAAGTTAAAAGATAAAATGAGTTTTCTTTTTTACGAACGCAATGACAAAGACTTAATGATTCAAGAAATCAAAGGTTGGTGTTTTAAAACGCCCAAGGCGAAAAGACTTGAGGACACGATACACCAGATCACCGATGAGTTATTCACCAATGTGCTATTTAATGCGCCTACGGCAGCTGCTCCAGATTCCAAAAACAGAAAATTCCCTCATATTCTGCCGCAAAGTAAACCCGGACTCTTATTTCTCGGAGTCACCGACGAGCGTCTTTTACTGGGCGCAATCGATCAGTATGGCAGCCTGAATGTACAGAAACTGCTGAAGCAACTCCACGGGACATTTCAGCAAGGGATCGCCGGTGCTATGAACCACGGGCCTGGCGGTGCTGGCATCGGTTGTCGCATGATTTTTGATCGCGGTCTCAGCTTTTATGTTGCGGTCCAAGCTGGTATTCAGTCCTTGGTTGCTACCACTTTACCCATTGGACCAAATGCTAGGGCAGTAAACTTAGATTTTAAAAACGTACATTTTTTTCGTGGATAAACTTAGAATAGTGTAAGGAGGAGTAATGGCAGCTCTAAAGATTGCGGAAAATATTCAAGGTAAAGTTGCTGATCTGAAATTGGCCGGCGCCATAGACGAGGATGCCATTTTTCCTAATGTCGACTTCTCCACTTTCAGTGAAATTAATTTTGATTTTAACGGCGTTACGTCTATCAACTCTTGCGGAATTCGTGAGTGGATAAAATGGATCTCTTCAATCCCGGGCCATGCGAAAGTGAGCTACTCCAATTGTCCTAAGGTTATTATTGATCAAGTAAATATGGTCGAAGGCTTTATTCCCGCCAGTGGACAAATTTTATCTTTCTATATTCCCTACTACTGCGAGAACTGTGAAAACGTTGAAACAAAACTATTCACTGATCCTGCCAGTATTGCCAAAGGTACACTGAAGGTTCCAGCAAACATTAAGTGCTCCAAATGCGCTAGCGATTCAGAGATCGATATTATCGAAAATAAATATTTTAAATTTCTTAAGCGCTAAAAGCCCGTTGAAGCTCGCCGGAATCGTCCATCGCTTTAAGCTCTGTGTAGCCACCCACCAATTTATCATTGATAAAGATTTGTGGCACAGTTGACCAACCAGTTCGCTTTTTAAGATCTTCGTAAAAACTCGCCGGTTTGTCGACATCAACGACAATTTCCTCAAAGGGAATCTCACGGCTGCGAAGTAAGTTTTTTGCCCAGACACAATAAGGGCATACTTTTTTTGTGTAGATGACGACCTTAGACATTTTGACTAACCCCAGTACTGCCAAAGCCGCCGGCTCCACGTGCCGTTTCTGATAATTCAGTAACAAGCTCAAAATGCGCCTGCAGAACCGGTGCGACCACAAGTTGCGCGATCCGATCTTGATCAGCTATCTCAATGTGTTCCTGTCCAAGATTGGCGACGATAATTTTAACTTCACCCCTGTAATCTGCGTCGATCGTGCCCGGTGTGTTCAAAAGAGTCAGACCTTTTTTAATGGCCAAACCACTGCGAGGTCGGGCCTGAATTTCATAGCCTAACGGAATTTCAAAAGACAGCCCTGTCGGAATTAAAGTTCTTTCACCAGGTGCTAAAATAACTTTCTGCTCAAGTTGCGCTCTCACATCGAAACCACTTGCCCAAATCGACTCGTAACGAGGAAGATCACCGCGAAAATTAACTAAGGGTTTCACTTTTAAAACGATTGATGTCATAGGCACCTCTTTAAAAATACTTTGTAACAAAGGTCGCCAACAGAAACAATGAGCTTCAGGCTTTAACCTGCTCCAGCAAATACTCAATTTCCCGTTGTTTCACCGGACCCATGCAGAGAATACCAAGTTTATCTTTGTTCCAATAGTGTTTTAAGTATTCATTAACCCGATCAATTTTTATGCTATCGATTTCCGCAATGACTTCTTCGAGACTTCGCGGTCGCCCCACAAGGAGTTCACCTATAGCGATAGAGTTCATACGATACTCCAGATCTTCGTGCGCTAAAATGATTTGACCTTTAAGTTGAGTCTTAATTAGTTCCACTTCTTTAGGACTGACCCCATGATTATAGAATCGATCCATTTCGCTAAATAATGCTTTCAATAATTTTTTTAGCTTCTTAGGTTCAGTGCTAGAATATAAAAACTCCACCCCTGTATCGGCTTGCGTGTGTTGATAGCTATAAACCGAATAAGCAAGACCAAGTTTTTCGCGAATCTCTTGATAAAATCGCGAGGACATTCCACCGCCCGCAATACCGCTGGCTAGGAGCCCTTCATTTCTCCACTGGTCGTTAAAGCGAGGTGCCGGTAGTCCCACAAGTATATGAACGTGTTCAAGTGGACGATAAATCGATTCGACAAATGGCTTCATGACAGAGACTTTAGGTTTTAAAGTTTTTTGTCCTGGCGGCAAATGCCCGAGCAAAGCCTCGATTTTCTTTTCAAGATTTTCATGATCAATATTTCCCGCCGCAGCAACGATGATATTCTCGCCAGTGTAACGAAATTTGTAATATTGCTTTACTTGCTCTTGCGATATCGCTTTTAGGGAGCGGGCAGTTCCCCATATCGGTCGTCCGACAGGTAAGGTTTTGAAGGCACGCTCAAAAAAAACGTCAAAAATATGTTCTTCCGGAGAGTCCTCGCCCATCTTGATTTCTTGAATAACAACATCGCGCTCCTTCTCGTACTCCTCAACGGGAAAAGTTGCGCCACTTACCAAATCAGTTAGAATATTCAGGCTTAAATCTAAATGATCGGCCAAACTCATTGTGTAAAAACAAGTATGTTCACGAGAAGTAAAGGCATTGATCTCAGCGCCTACGGCCTCAAGCATGGATACGATTTGAAAGGAATTAAATTTCTCGGTACCTTTGAAGACCAAGTGTTCGATGAGATGACTAACGCCACTCAGAGGTTTTTCCTCGTCGCCGCTGCCAGCATTTACCCAGATTCCAAGCGACAAAGCTCTGGTATCAGTGTGCTTTTCACTTAGCACTCTAATACCATTGCTTAGTTTGGAGGACCGAAACTCCATTTAATCCGGCGAATTTAGCAAAGCTTTACGGGATAATTTGATACGGCCCGAGCGATCAATGTCGAGAATCTTCACATCCAGTTTTTCGCCTTCACTCAAGACGTCAGTGACGTTACGAATTCTCTCGTGCGCCACTTCTGAAATATGAAGAAGACCCTGAATGTTGGGAAGTACTTCGACAAAAGCGCCAAAATCCGTAATTTTGACGACTCTGCCGCTATAAACTTTTCCAACTTCCGGTTCTTCACAAATAGCTTTGATCAACGCCATTGCTTTCTTAGTCGCATCTGGATCAACGGAAGCGATGTGAATAGTACCGTCATCTTCGATATCAATTTTCACACCGGTCTCATCGATAATACCGCGAATAACCTTACCGCCGGCACCAATAACTTCACGAACTTTTTCAGGTTTAATTTTAATAGTCTCAATTCGTGGAGCAAACTCAGAAATATCTGAGCGCGATTTGCTCATGACTTTTTCCATTTCTCCAAGAATGTGTTGGCGACCTTCTTTAGCTTGTCTAAGTGCGGTCTCCATAATGTCAAAGCTGACGCTATCGATTTTGATGTCCATCTGTAAAGAGGTAACACCGTCACGAGTTCCCGCTACTTTGAAGTCCATATCACCCAGGTGATCTTCATCACCAAGAATGTCTGTAAGAACCGCGACGTCATTTCCTTCTTTGATTAAACCCATCGCAATACCCGCAACGTTGCCTTTAACGGGAATACCTGCATCAAGCATGGCGAGCATACCTGAGCAAACAGTCCCCATTGAAGAAGAACCGTTGGATTCAAGAACTTCGCTCACCACGCGAATAGTGTAAGGGAATTTTTCAAAATCAGGAATAATTGCTTTCAAAGCACGTTCTGCAAGGAATCCGTGTCCAACTTCACGACGGCTTTGGCCACCAAGGCGACCTGTTTCACCAACAGAAAACGGTGGGAAATTGTAGTGAAGTAAAAATTTCTTTTTAACTTTACCTTCTAAACCATCAATGAGTTGTTCGTCATCCTCGGTTCCGAGTGTAACGGTTCCCAGAACCTGCGTCTCACCACGAGTAAAAAGACCCGAGCCATGCGCTCTTGGCAACATTCCGACTTCACACCAAATTGGTCGAACAGTGCGAGTGTCGCGGCCGTCAATGCGTTTGCCCTTAAGAATCATATCACGAGCAACACGGTATTTGGTGTCTTCAACAACAATACCAATGTCTTTTGTTAGCTTGGCAAGAACATCAGCTTCACTGACGTTAGAAGTAAATTCTTTCATCGCGCCATCTTTTGCTTCATCAAATAAAGCGTAGCGCTGAAGTTTGTCTTTAGTGGAAAGAGCCTTTTCAAGTTTAGGCTGTAAAAATCCCACTAACTTTGTTTTTAATGATTCATCAACAGCATAAGCAGTAAATTCACGTTTTGGACGTCCCGCTTTTGCCCTTAACTCTTCTTGTGCCTGGATAGAGGATTGAATGCTTTCATGACCAAACTTCAGAGCGGCGAGAGCGTCGGCTTCAGAAATAAACTGCGACTCACCTTCCACCATTAAAATGCCATTGCGAGTTCCAGCAACAACGATTTCCATATCTGATTTTTCAAGCTGCAAGCGACTGGGGTTAGCGATGAACTTACCGTCAACGCGGCCAACAACCACGGCCGAGCTTGGACCATTAAAGGGAATATCGCTGATGTGAACTGCGGCTGAAGCACCCATGCTAGCTAATACTGACAAAGGATAAGTACCATCAGCGCTAAGAACTGTGGCTACCACTTGTGTTTCGTTACGATATCCCTCAGGGAAAAGGGGTCTGATTGGTCGATCAATTAATCGACTAGTCAACGTCGCTTCAGTGGTCGGTTTACCTTCACGTTTGAAATAACCGCCTGGAATTTTTCCCGTTGCATAGAACTTTTCTTGATATTCTACGGTTAAGGGAAAAAAATCTGCAGTACTCGCCTCGCGCGATGAAACCGCCGTTACCAATACGATGTTGCTTCCACAAGTAACTAAAACGGAACCGTCAGATTGTTTTGCCAATTTTCCAGTTTCAATTTTAATTTCTTTGCCACCAACATGAGCCACTACTACTTCGTGTTTCATGCACACTCCTTAATTTTCTGGAAAATAATGATTAGCCCCGTAGATCTAATTCTTTAACGATATTTTCGTAACGTTTTTGATCTGTGCGTTTGAGGTAATTCAGCAATGAGCGACGTTGGTTAACGAGACTTCTCATACCTCTTTGGCTATGAACATCGAGACGATGTGTTTTAAAGTGCTCCGTTAATCCTTGAATGCGGAAGCTCAATAAAGCAATTTGCACTTCAGAGCTACCGGTATCTAAATCAGATCGACGGAATTTTTTGATAATTTCTTTTTTGTGTTCCTGTAACAATGCCATATTTCCTCCCAAAGTTATTTTCCACAAACCCAAATAAGCGTTTGGCTGGCGCAAATTCGAGTCATTTTTAAGTGACCTAAGCTATCGAAAAATTTCAACTTTTGTCAAGCATCCTTTTGCTTCAATAACGAAAGACCCGACGAATCTTAAAGCCCTTGCCGGGCTCCTTAATGAGTAAAGAAACTAACTTGCCGGTATCGTTACTAATTACCTTAAGGCCGTCTGGCGCCTGGGCGTATTCAGGATAACGGCGAATCAACTCACTAAAAACAAATTGGGAGATTTGACCGTTTTCCATCAGCCGCGCATCTTCTCCATAAACATTATAGGTATGCCAGTCATGAAGAAGCTGTGAAAGAGATACAAAGGCCGCCAACTCCTGCGCTTTAGTAAAATCTGAATTTTCAAAATCGCTAAGTGTAATGGCTTTTTCAAGACTGTAAGGATCTGACCAAGTTCTTCGCAAGGTCTCGACAGTGCCACCACAACCAAGCTTTTTACCGAGCTCTTGGGCCCAGGAGCGAATATAACTTCCCTTCGAGCAAAATAGCGAAATTGTGGCCCAGTCCTCACCCCAATCAACAAGTTTTACGTCGTAGAAGCGCATTGGACGCGGCCGCAACTGACTTAAATCGTACTGCTGCGTCTCGCGCTGCTTGCGCGCTTCTTGATAGAGTTTTTTGCCATTAACTTTAATGGCCGAGAACATCGGAGGAAGAAGTTGTAACTCTCCCTTTAATTCCTCGATAGCGGTCAACAAGTTTTCCTTTTTGACGACAGCTGGAGTTTGATTTTGTACCTGACCAGAAATATCGCCCGAATCAGTCTCAACACCAAAACGAACCTTCACCTCATAGCCCTTGTTGGCCCCCAAAATGTACTCAGAAAGTTTGGTTGCCTCACCAAGGAGTACAATTAAAAGTCCAGAGGCAATGGGATCGAGTGTTCCTGCATGTCCCACCGATTCTAAGCGTAGGTGACGGCGAACTTTGGCGACAACATCATGACTAGTGCAACCCGAAGGTTTATCGATTAACAATATACCGTGAACGTTATTTAATTTTTGCAATTTAACCCTGTTACTCGTTATCGTCTGACAATTCTTTAAATTTATCCCAAATCGCAAAAGATTTATCAGGATAAAAACGAACCCGCGGGCAGAATTTCATTTGAAGTTGTTTGTTAAGATGTGCCTGAATCTCGCTACTACGCTCGTTAAGCTCTTCCGCAAGTTTTTCTTCGTTACCTTTGTGATTTAGCGAACTAACGAGCACCTTCGCGTGTTTGAGATCTTTACTCACTCGCACATCAGGTACGGAAATTAACGTGGAAAGCTCATCTTGATAGCGTGAAATCAGATACAAAGACAGTACATCGCGTATCGCTTTTTGTACTCTTAAAATGCGGCGATTACTGTCTTGGTTCATGCAATCCTCAAGTTAATTCGCGAGTAATTGATTCGCGCGTGAAAGCTTCCATCACATCGCCGACCTTCACATCATTGAAGTTCTCGATCGCGATACCGCACTCATAACCTGAAGCGACTTCTTTCACATCATCTTTAAAACGTTTAAGACTTGAGACTTTGCCTTCGTAAACCACGCGACCATCTCTAAGAAGTCTTAACATGCTTGAACGATTAACTTTGCCATCAACAACAAAACAACCCGCAATCGTACCGAACTTGGGAATTGAGAAGGTATTTCTGACTTCAGCGCGACCTGTGGTTTTCTCAACAATCTCAGGCGCCAACATTCCAGCTAAAGCCTTCTTCAAGTCATCGGCTAATTCGTAAATGATACTGTAGTATTTTATTTCAATAGCTTTACTCTTCGCCAACCTTTGCGCTTGGTTGTCTGGTCGAACGTTAAATCCAATGATCAGTGCTTTTGAAGTCGTCGCTAAAAGAACATCCGACTCCGTGATTCCACCGACTGCCGAATGAATAATTTTAACACGCACTTCACTGGTGGCCGTCTTATCGATAAGACCTTTAATGGCCTCAAGACTTCCGGTTACATCTGTTTTTAGAATCACCGGCAATTCTTTCACTTCCTTGTCTTTCATTTGTTCAAGCATAGACTCAAGAGTCATTGGACCTTTATCTTGAACATTTTTGGAAGCATCTTCTTGCGATCTAAATTTGGCGATCGCTTGCGCTGATTTCTCATCTTTACAAGCCATAAATTGATCGCCCGCGACTGGGGAACCGTCAAGACCTATAATATCCACTGGCA
>CAYPZY010000086.1:0-9741 GCA_964415155.1 uncultured Bdellovibrionales bacterium | reverse complement strand
CCAGAAGAAAATTTACCTTACCTAGGGCCTCTGGATTTATTTTTGCTTTAACCCGCTTAAATTCTTCGATGATCATGGGACAAGCGTATTGACAGGATGTATAGACCAAGGCAATTGCCGTTACCTTACCATCTAGATCTTTGAGTTGAACGGTTTTAGCGTCTCGATTGAGCCACTCGTGGTTGAGATTGAAAATTGATTCTCCGGGATATTCTTTGGCTTCGGCAGAATGCACTACTCCAAAAAAAAGAATCGTTTGAATGATCATTTTAAAAAAATTCATTTTTGCCTCTTCTCTCTTACACAGCGGAAACCAAGAGTTGGTAGAGAATAATTTCCTTTCAAACTCGTTCGGAAAGCAAAACGCATGAAGGTTGCATATTCGGTCGGATTGGAAGCACCAATTGATCCCGAGCCACAAAACATACTTCGCGACAAACTATTGTCTTCGCGGGATTCACCAGTGACAAGTGAAGAATTGAAATCATAGGTCCATTCCCAGATTTTTCCATACATATCCCGCACACCATATCTGCCAGTAAAGCTACTAGCTCCATTTTCGGTTGCCGTTTGAGCATACCAGTTCAAAATGATAGCGTCTCGCTTGTTTGAATCATCTTGGCTGGCTACGAATTCCCATTGGTCTATTGTGGGAAGTTGACCACCAATGGACTCACAATACGCTTGGGCGGCAAACCATGAAACATTAACGACAGGAGCTTTTAGATTTTTCTTTTCAGCGATTTGAGTGGAGCTCTTCCAATGACGAAGGTAATTCTTGTCTGCAAAGATCGTCTTGACCTTGTCTCTTCGCCACTGCGAATTTTTCAAGGTAAAAGCGAGAAAGTCTTCATTAGTTACAGGTTCTTGCTGTAATTCGAATGATTCTACAGCCACCGTTAAAGGTGGCTTTTCTTTTTTTTCGTTTTGCTGAAGGTTTATGAGCCCCTTTGGGTCCGCTTCACTCGGCGAAAAAAGGGGCTTGTAAGATCCAGCGGGAATGGTTACCCACCTAACTTCTCCGTAAGCAAAGTTCAAAGAACCCCAAAGCAGAAGACCGACAAGTAAGTTCATCATTCTTCCGCAAGTTTTTTCGGAGCAGCTTTACGCGCTTTCTGAACTTCATCATTTGTAATTACAGAACCGTCATTGCCCCATGAGTTGTAGACATAAGTGAGGACATTGGCAATGTCTTCGTCTGGTAACTGCCAAGCCGGCATAACACCGTTAAACTCTTTACCGTTCACAATTACTTTTCCACTTAAGCCGTAAACAACAGCTTCAATGGCTTTACTTTTATTATTTAAATAATTCGATTTAGCCAATGGAGGAAAAGCACTCTCCACACCTTGACCATTAGCCTGGTGGCAGGCAACGCAATTTTGTTTAAATACGCGCTCACCAAATGCAATTCGCTCCTCTTTAGATTTTGCCATTGGGGCCTTAGGTGCTTCTGCAGTGATATTTTGGATATTTCCACCTTCAGGTAGGTAGATTTCATCTCTCTCTTTACCGGAATAAATTTGTTTGATATCGGGGCCTTCCGCTTTGATTTGACCTAAAGCACCTTTATTGAAAGCTCGGAAGATCGAATGATCCACTAATATGTAGGTACCAGGAACATCGACTTTAAATTCTGCGATTGCCGAACCGCCAGCAGGTACTATGGTTGTTTGTACTTGTTGTTGGCTCGCAAGAACTCCGCCCTCACCATAAACTCGATCAAAGATTTCACCAATGACGTGAAATGATGAAACTAAGTTTGGGCCACCGTTTCCAACAAAGAGTCGCACCTGTTCTCCGGTTTTAATTTTAACAGCGCTATCACCAAGCATCGCGCCCACCGAACCGTTAAACACGACATAGTCAGGTTTTTCTTCAATGGCTTTTTCCATACTAAAAGGTTGTAGCCCGGGCTGACCGTATTTACCTTTCGTGTAAAACTCACTTTGCATGACGTAAAATTCTCTATCCACTTTTGGCATGCCATTTTTTGGTTCCACCAAAATTAACCCATACATGCCATTCGCTATGTGCATTCCCACGGGGGCAGTCGCACAGTGGTAGACATATAAACCAGGATTAATGGCACGGAAGGAAAAGACTGATGAGTGGCCAGGTGAAGTAAAAGATGAAGCCGCACCACCACCGGGGCCAGTCACGGCGTGCAAGTCAATATTATGAGGCATCTTGCTGGTGGGATGGTTGTGAAGATGGAACTCAACTAAATCACCCTCACGAACACGAATAAATTTACCAGGAACTTTTCCACCAAATGTCCAAAAGGTGTAATTCACTCCATCGGCAAGGCGAGCCTGCACCTCTTTTGTTTCAAGATTCACGATAACTTTAGTCGCTTGTTTGCGAGTAATCGCCGGTGGAACATTTGGCGCATCCGTTAAAACCGCAGTTTCTTCTCCCTGTATTTTTGGTAGGTCCACGGGTTTTGAATCGGTAGAATTATTTGTACAGCCAAAAACAGGTAATAAAATTATTGGCAACAGTCGTCTCAATTTCATATCAGGTCTCCTTCGAATTTAAAATCTTCATCAAATTGCAAGGATCCAACCAACCTTAAAATTAATATATGCGTCAATAGCATGACCAAATGACAAATTGTCTTAGTGACACGCCTCTTTGTCTTAGTTGAGGCGATTTTTGAGATCATTTACTTTATAGCTCTTTTGGCCAGGAGCCAGCTTTGCAGCTCAGGAAATTAATTCAAAAAGAATGTTCAAATGGAGGAACAAATGAAGGGATTTATTCGCAGTTTAAGGACCGGAGCTTTGATTTTTTTCATCTTTTTTTTAATCGGCATGCGCCTAACTGGTGAGTCGACAGTGTCGGTAACGGGTACGGTGCTGTATTCTTTCAGCGAACCGTATGTACTAATACAGACAAAAGACTATGTGGCACGCATCATAGTTAGCCGACTTACTCCGCAACAGAAAAGCCAGTTAAAAAGCGTGGGCTCGACAATCGCAGTTGAAGTTCCGCGTTCAGCCGTTGACCTGGTTTGGCCAGTTGATCCGAACAAAAACGAAACACTGGTAGTTAACAACCCTCTACCCCCCGCAATGCTTGAAAGTGTTAAGGGCCAACAAAATCAAATCCATCTATCTGGGAAGGTGTTAAGCGACTCGGGGTCAGAACCTAATAAATCGGAACGCTCTATCCAAGTCGGCTCTTATATCTACCGTATTAATATCAGCACCCTTTCTCGGGATCTACAAAAAACGTTAACGTCGCCTAATGCTCAGGTGTCGGTTGCGATTCCGACGAAATCCATTTTGTTTGCGTGGAGGTTTACAAATAGTGATCGCGCGCCAGCAAGCACACCAAAACGAGAAACTGTGGAATATAAAGATGGCGTCGCTCTGATCGTGGGTCGCGCCCTAAATTCCTTTAGCGAACCGCATGTGCTCGTTCAATCTAAAGGAAGAATCTACCAACTAAAAAAAGATGCCTTATCGGCGGATGAAATTGCCCAAACAAGCAAAGTGGGAAATGAAGTCACCCTGCTCGTACCGACCGGTGCCATTCAATTTGAATGGTCGGCGGGACAGTAACTTTTTTAAGGTGGCGGATTCTAACTTAGTCTCCGCCGCCACCGTCACCGCCACCGCCACCACCATCGCTTGAGTCAGCTGATGTATCGACACTGGAATTAGCATCAACATTAGGTTCACTATTAAAATTTCCACCGCTATTTGCTGATTCAGGCTCAACCCCTAAGGCACTGATTCCGCTTTCAATCTCAACACGCGCTAACACATTGGGGTCAAGCATTTCAGAAATGCCTTCGCGGATTAGCTTTTGTTCCGCTGCTCCTAAATTTGAAACATCTAGCTCGGTGGGATCCGATCTAATTTCTAGAGGAACATTCACCGTGTTATCCATTCCCTTTTCACGCATTTCATCTTGGAATTTATGGTGGACTTCTTCAACACTGCTGAAATGAGAATGCGTTAGATTCATGAAAACTAAACCGAGGTTTACTTGCTCTGTTGACGAATGAGTAAAATGGAAAAACAACCAGTGCGTCGGTGGCATAAAGTATAAACTCGCCTCACCGTACGCCATATAATAGAGGTAGGACTCCATCAGCGACTGTTCGAGAGGACGTTTAGAGCTCTGTGCAAAATTCAAAACTTGTTGCACTTGTACCGCAACTTTTGGATTTTTTTCGCCTCGCTTCTGGATCTCTTCAATAGTTTGTGCGGAAGTTTTTAACTTAAGCTTGGCAACTGCCTTTTCAAGCGGTTGTACCTGGATCGGAGTGTTTACATCGTCGCGATTCATGATAGATCCAGCTTTAAGTAAATTATAGCCCGCTGTACTCTGACGTTCGTAATTTCCGTTTCCATTGTTCACGACGGCTGCGCGATGAATTTTTCCTGTTTCGTAATCCGCGAGTATCGCGACAGAAAATATCTTATGTGGTTTGCTCTTGGTTCTTATGATAAAAAAAACTTTCACATTTCCGTTTTCAATAGCAGTAAATTTTGCATGATTCATCGATATGTCTATTAGTGAAAGCTCTTGGAGCCAGCTTGCATCTCTGGATATGGCCGCAGAACGTAAAACCTCAGTAACCCTATCTGCAAGAAGCTCATTCAGTCGGTCGAAAATTCTTTTTTCTTCTTTAAAATCAATTTGTCTTTTCTTTTCGGTGCTACGCCAAATTTTAGCCGCTTCATTAACAAGATCACGTTGCTTTCGCAATTGCTCTGTCAGTTGTGTTTTTCCAAAGACATATTTAAACAAGCCGCGCTCACGCCAAGAAAGCTTTTTCTTGAGCTCAGCAAGCTGAGCCTGGGCTTTTTGTAATTGCTCGCTGGCGGCGGAATGCACACGGTAGGGCTGAAATAATTCTTCTGCTTGTCGCAAGGTTTCTGCAAGATTTCTGTCTGCCTTAAACTGATGTACAAAGTTAGTATTTAGCGAAAAAAGATCAGGACAGGCTGGGCCCGCACTTGCCGTTCCCGCAAGAATAACTACCATTGAAAAAATAAGTGATTTCACACGAACCTCCGCTGTAAGAGATTGCAAGGCTTGTGCGGGCCATCTCCAGTAAAGAGCTTTTAATTGGGAAGCTGGCCATTCTTGTAGTTCATGGGACGCAAATTGGGCCCTCTGTAAAAGATTTGGACTGTCGATCGAACACACCAAAGGTCTGTAAGAATATTCTGTCTTTACTAAGTCGCAAATTCCTCCGAAATAAATTCCAAGAAAGCGGCGGAGGTAGTAGTGAGTATTCGAATTCAAATGTCTCTTTTTAGTGCCGTGATGGTATTAACGATCGTCGGAATTGGCGGCTACGCTGCTTACAAAGAAGAGATTCTGCTTAGTCAGCTAAATGACGTATCGCTTGTTCAATTGCCAGCTGTAAGAAATATGACCCTCGCGGATATGATGCACGATGGATTGCGCGGCGTGGTCTATTCATCGTTGGTTGCTGCGCAAGCAAAAAACATAGAAGAGCTGAAGGAAATACGCACTGAGTGCGATGAAAAATCGAGTGACTTCGAAAAATATTTAAATATTCTGGAGAATCTGGATATCAGACCCGAAACGAAAGCGGCAATCAATGATGCCAAACCCAGCCTTAGAAATTATATTGCTACCTCTAAAGAAATCGTTGGCCTAGCAGCAGCTGGAAAACTAAGAGAAGCGCAAGATAAGATTGATGCCTTCAATACCTCTTTCAAAAAACTTGAAACGCAGATGGAAGGATTAGGCGAATTGATTATCAATGACGCCTTTGCCGTTCGCGATGCTGGTAGTGACGCGGTTAAGATCGGTATCATGCTAACCGTCATCGGTGGATTGCTTAGCTTATTGTTTTCGATCTTGATCATTAGAAGTCTAGCGGCAAAGATGTCAGGTTTGGTTGGCCGACTTTCTGTCGCATCTGAAGAATTAACCACAGTCAGTTCTTCTATGAGCTCGGCATCCAACAATCTATCAAGTAGCTCAAGCCAGTCCGCAGCAGCACTAGAAGAAACTTCAGCATCTCTTCAAGAAATTACGGCCATGGTCACCAAAACTGCCGAAAACGCCAATATCATAAATAAAAGTTCGATTGCCAACTCGACGTTGGCTGAAGCCGGCGATCAAGAAATTCGCCAGTTTATACAAACGATTAACGCCGTAAATAGCAACTCCAAAAAAATGGAAGAAATTATCAATGTTATTGACGACATTGCCTTTCAAACTAATCTTTTAGCCCTTAACGCCGCCGTCGAAGCGGCACGCGCAGGAGATCAAGGAAAGGGCTTTGCTGTTGTCGCCGAAGCTGTAAGAACTTTAGCACAACGTAGCTCGGTAGCCGCTCATGATATCAGTCAAATAATCAAAGATAACGTCAGTCAAATCCAAATCTGCACGGTGACGGCAAGTCGTAGCGGTCAAACACTTAAAGGAATTGTCACCTCCGCAAGAGATTCGGCAAAACTAGTAGCGGAGGTACAAGCAGCACTCAGTGAACAAGTCGTAGGACTCAATCAGATCAGTAAAGCGGTTAACGAGTTGGATCGCATGACTCAAGAAAATGCCCGTGAATTTGGTGCTGTCGCCGACTCGGCTCAAGTGATGTCATCACAATCAGAGTCACTCTCTGAAGTTGTTGGTGTTATGCAAAGCCAAATTCTCAGCAAAAATCAGGGTAAAGCAAAAATCGCTGCTTAGGTGGATGTCTCAAAATGAGATATTTTCTTTTAAAAATGATTTTGGCAATAAAACTATTGCTCAACTTGATACGTTTTATACCGATAAGTAAGAAGTGCAACTTTCAAAAAACGTAAAAGCTTTTTTGACTTTGGCTACTGGTATTGCCTTCTTGTCCTTGGCTTTTGCCAACTGTAGCGAATTTAAACCTGCAGAAATCTTGACGTTGGCAAGCGACCATTCCGACAATGGTCAACCCGAACCCGTTCTGGTACCACAGCCAGTTCCCTTGCCACAACCGACACCGGTGACGAAGGCGGTCCTCTACCTAGCACTCCCCGATGCTAATTCCATTGAAACCTTTTCGATTGATTTACAAGACGGTAAACTTAAAAAGACAAGTAGCGTGAGTATTTCTGGAGAAGTTGTTCCACTTGGAATTCATCCTAATAAGAAAATACTATATGCGGGATTACGCACAAATAAATCCGTGGTCTCTTATTCCATTAACCAACAGGATGGCTCTTTAACTTTTTTAAAAGAAGTTAATCTTGGCCTGAATCCCATTTTTGTTTTTATCGATCACTTTGCGAAAAATATTTTATTTCCTTCAACCTCCGAAAATGCCGTGGCTGTTTTACCCATTGCTAGCGATGGCACTCTAAGTGACAAGGTGACTGACACAGAACCGACGGGATCAAGGTCACATTCAGTGATTGGTAGCTCAGATGGAAAATTCATTTTTGTACCGGGCCTTAGCGGAAATTACGTTTCACAATTTGTGCTCGACCCTACGACAGGCACATTGACGCCAAATCCCGGTGGGGCAGCAACTTCATCACCACCTGGAGTTGGACCCAGACACGTTGTACACCACCCTAAAAAAGACATCCTCTATGTTGTCAATGAGGGTGGCGACAGCGTCTCTTCCTATCAGATTGATAAAGTAACCGGGCTTTTAACACTCGGGCAGACAGTCAGCACGATCCCCGCAAACTACGATGGCGTCGACAATAATTGTGCTGATATACATATTACTTCCGACGGCAAATTTTTGTACGCCTCAAATCGAGGTCACGATAGCCTTGCGATTTTCACTATCGATGGGCAGGGAACATTAACAAATATTGGTTACCAAAAAGTCGTTGGCACTCCTCGCGAATTTGAGATTGATCCTACAGGAAAATATATTTACGTCGGAGGATTGTTCTCCAATAAACTGAGCACCTTTGCGATTGGTCCCACTGGTTTACTAACGTCCGTCGATATTTTTGATACTTCGGGTAGCCCCATGTGGCTTTATAGCTTGGCTTTACCTTAATCGCGCTTGGTAAAACAACTTTTGTTAACACCAAAGAATTGCAAAGAGTTATTACCGTAAACAGCCAGTTGTGCTGAAAGACTTGTAAAGTTACCCGTTAGAATATCACCATTTGCAAACGCTTTATAGGTCGGATTGTCTGACTGGTGCGATTCCGACAGATTGCCCTCCCCGTTATTGATCTTCAAGAAAATCATATTCTTTTTAAGAAGCGCGATATCTAGAACTCCGTCATCATTAAAGTCGGCGACGGCGGCGTGGAGCACCCCGCGGTTTAAAATCTCGTCATTGTCATTGTAAATTTCTTCAAGCATTTTTGTAGCAACATTAAATTTAAGAACGTAGATTCCGCCTCGACCCGAAATCTTTCCCCGTTGTCCACTGATGATTAAACCTAAATCACCAAGACGGTTAATTTTTCCTACATTAACCGTGCTAACGTGCGCATCCAATGTGAACTTCTGAGTTAAATCGAATCGGCCGTCGCCGAGACCTAGATAAACATACAAGTCAGTGCGCCCATGTGAACGACCTCGTCCATCTTTTTTCAAGCGCGAGGCCACAGTTACTAGATCTGGTCTCAAGTCACCGTCCAAATCGATCACTAACGTATGTTCAGTAGTGGGTAAAGCAACCGTTGAAAGAATCGGTTTGGCAAACGCGCCGTCTCCCGTTCCCAACATAACAGACACCTGCGTTCTAGTTGTGGATACAATGTCCAATATGCCGTCACTATTCACATCAGCCAGAGCCAGACCGTGGCCGTAAATTATTCCGGTGGAACCGTTAGAATAAAGACCTTTCGACGTATCCCGAGGATGGGAGAACGACCCATCAACACCATTTAACAAAATCTCAATATTTTTTCCGCCATTTTGCCAATATACACTGCGAACGATATCGGGCCTTCTGTCACCATTGAGATCCCCTGCGGCAACGGAATATTGTGAAAGGTCTGAGGCATAGTAATTGAGATAGTCAGCCACCTTATAACCATCTTTGAACGACATTACAGGCTTCAAGAAAAGCAGATCATCACTTCCATCTTGATTGAAATCCGCCGCCAAGTGAGCTTCATTCGAGGCCACCACGTCAGTCAGCATCCGTTTAGGAAGTAGCACTGAACATTCAGCTGAAAAGCCATAGTTTAAATTGAGAAATGTTCCAAACAAAATGCCAAGTACAACGGACCTCATAAAATCAACCTTTCTATAAGCTAGAACTGATTTCCTAAACACTTATTATTAACGACACGGGGAAGATTTTTTAAATGATCTTGAAGGCGGAGTTCTAGAGCCCTGAGTGTATATTTAAAATCATTATCGCCCGCATTGGGAGCTACGTAATAAAAGTCCACACCAATATATAATGGACCTTTCTTAAAATCTTGAAAACAACGAGTGTAGGTCACAACCGCGCCTTCCTTAAATTTGGTGTTTTTCAAATCCGTGTTTTCAAGTTCGATAGGGTAAATTTTGTTTTGTTCTAGTTGCGAGCGAATTCGTAAAGCTTCGTTGAATCCTACTTTTTCTGCCCACTGATCAGTTACCTTAGAAGTAAAGCGTATGACATCCTCGGAATTCCACCTAACGGCTTTAATTCGTGGATTAACGTTTATCAGAATTTTGCCACCAAACACACTTTGCGTATCTTTTGATTTTACCACACTTAAATTAATTTGCTCATTCCAACATTCAGTGGTGGTCACGCTACCATCTTTACCTTTGCTTACCACGGAAGTTAAAGCCATT
>CAYPZY010000085.1:0-9805 GCA_964415155.1 uncultured Bdellovibrionales bacterium | reverse complement strand
TGCGCATAATCGCCAAAGGTACAACAACCAAGTGGGAAGACAACGAGCTGCCACGCTGGCAGCAAAGGAGCAATACAGCTCCCGTTAAGCAAAGAAACCTAGTTTAAACACCAAGCTGTCAACTTGACTTTGTTTGTCCATGAGAGGAAGCCATGACTTGTGCTATAGCGAGTCTGAATACCAGTGATTTCACCAGGACATTTTGCTTCGAGAGCATGATAAGCTTCATTAACAAAATCAGTCTGTTGAACAAAACCCATAACAACAAATTGTTCGCCCTCGCTACGAATTCGAGTAGCGCCTTTTAAATTAACTTTCGAATCGATGTCACTCACGTTAGTCAAATGAAGTGCATGGCTACAACCGAGGGAAAATAAAATAATACTTAATACAAAAATATTTTTAATCATTGGTGCAATAACCTTCTGCTGTCACCTTGCTTTGGTGAGCAATCAATGGAAAGTAAACGATGCTTTCGTGTTTGGTAAGAATCCCGCGTACTTTACCTTTGGGACACTTATCGGCCAAATCCATTGCCATTTCGTTGACGTAGTCATTATTGAAGTTAAAAGCGAAAAAAATCATACGTGATTTTTCAACTTGTACTTTTTTACTGCGATCTTTTGGTATCGAAGTGGTTGAAACCGATTGCATGTAAGCGCAACCCGAAAGCGAAAATAGCAACGCCGATAGAAATAAACCTCTCATTTTAAGCTCCCTTATCATAGCAATAACCAATAACCTTAACAATCTCACCACTCACCACCGGATATTTTGCAGACTCACGAGTAAAAGATAAACCGCTGATACGACCATGTGGACAACGACTCAACACTTGGTCCACCAAGCTATCAGAGAACGCATCCGTATAAACCTGGTTGCCCGTGCGTGGTCCCATTTGAAACAAACCAATAATGTCCCCAGCCTTACCAATATCTTTATTGGTTTTAGAGTGATTTCCCAAATTTTTGGCAATACCAACAGCTTCTTGGATATTGACTCCCGTTTCGCTAATTAAAACTTCAAAACGTCGCCCTTCGCGCACGACTTGAGAATCGACTTCTGAAATTTGATGGTGATGAAGAAAAGTGCATCCCGACAAAAAAAACATCTGAACAAGTATAATTTTTTTAAGCATGGCAAAACGCTAGTACGAAGTTTTGAAATGAGCAAGAGGAATTTTATTGCTATTTAGGTTCGCTGATTCGCAAATGATCGGCGAGATAATACCAATCGCCTTTTTGCGGAGGAGCGTTGACTAGTTGGCGATTGACCCAACCCTGCTGATAACTGACTGCAGAGATTTGCGAGCCACCGGAATCAAGACCACTATAATCACCAAGGAGCTCACCATCGACCCACCAGCGAATGCGACCGTCTTTTTGCCCTGGGGCAGAGCTTCGCTTCATGATGACTTCCACCAAATGCCACTGATTTAGCCCTACCGAATGATTTGGTTTTATATTTGCTTCGAGATTCATGGAACCTGCCACACATCGAGGATCCGAAACCAAATGACAATTATTTACATTCGGTCCCGCAACTGGAGAAAAACCGATTCGACCCTCATTCATGGTCTTGCCTTCCAGTTTATTCCAACTCACAAAACCTTGGATGTGGTCATTGAGAATAATAAATAGACGATTGCCGTATGCGCCTTCGAAATCAGGATTGGCTTTCCACACTAGACCAACGTAAATCTCATCTAATTTTTTTTGAAAGTAATCAATTTGGATACCGCCGCTACCATCACCTGCAGCACGCCGAATATTTTTTAACACTGACGTCGGAGAGACTGGAGCATCACTACAACTAGTGATAAAGTGACCTTCCTTTTTCGGATCGGGATAGGCATCCACCAATCCCCCACCTTCGATGGTATCAAAGCCCCAGTCAACAAGTCGAATCTTGTTTGCTGGCTCGTTGGGGAACTTTGGAAAATTTGGATTAGGATTACCACTGCATATAGCATCATTTTCCGCAATTATAACTGGCGGCATTGGCATTGGCGTCGGCGAAGGTCCCGGTTGCTCCACATGGTTGCCTCCCACCTCGGAACTTTGGCTCAAGACGGAAGCCGCCTTGAAATCAGCACAGTTCTCAAAAACCAAAATGCCAATCGCTAACGAAAAAATTATTCCTACACGCCATCTAGTCATCATTTATGGTATCTGCCAATCTGGGCTTGAACATAAGGTCGCTAGTAGAAAGCGCCAGCCATCCAGCGGCGAGCCGGCTTTACTGTGAACATTTTTTAACGAACTTATTAAATTTGCCGAAGCGGTACGCCCAACGTAAAACTGTTCATAAATGCTTTGCAAGTCGGCATCCGTGGGGGCGCGATTCGTCGCTGAATTTCCCGTCGCTGCATTGAGCGCAAAGGTAATGGCTTGATCATTTTGTACTATGCGCCGACAGCTGCGAAGTGATATCGCCATTCTCGCTGGAGTCGCATTGCCCACGACTGACGCCTGGGAATCTGCGAGGTTGGTGCAATCTCCAGAGTTTTGAACGCCAGTAAAATCATTCATATATCTATCGCACGGACCACCAAAGTTGCCGGCATCGCGATCGATTAAATTTGCTGTGACCGCGCTTGCAGTTGGTCCAAAGACATTTCCCAGCTTACTCGAAATAAAGAATCGTGTTCCCAAACGTAACTTGGAATCCGAAGCTTCGCCAATTACACCGCCACCACCGCCGCCACCGCTATTGCGAAATTCTGCGACTTTCCAATCAGAAATGGCCTTGGCCATAGCAGTACCATCAGTTTGGCACACTGGTTTACCACAATGCTTATCTTGGGTTTTTAAAACCAACGTTGATGCGGATATATTTTCCCAGTTCACTTTCGTCTTCGCCGCGCCATAAGCTATCTGAATGTCTGGATGTGCATGGTAAGGGGCCTGTTTACCACCATGACATTCCACACAGTTCTTGCTCGTAATGTCGTACACAGATTTTCTAAAAGCCTCGATCGCGGATACACCCGTGCTACTACTGGAAAGCTCTTTCGAGGCTTTAAAACCGCTACAAGCGGAAAAGCCAATCGGTATGGCGGTAAGAGGCAAAATTAAATTTTTAATAATTTTGTACTTTTGCACACGTTATCCTTTGTTCCTAGCTAATTCGATTGTGGGAGCGGTACCAGTACTATCTTCTGACACTAAAGAGGAATTGTTTGGCATTGGCGGTGAAACTCTAAGAAGAGAGGCAACAGTCGAAGTCGCGTGACCCAAAGTCAGCTCTTGTTCAACACCATCCACCTTTACCGGCGCTGCTGTTCCCCACGATCCACCGTAATTGCCATTGTAAAGACCGGGATAACCGTCGAGATTGCAGTTACCCAAAACCATCGGCTTTTTTATTGCTCCCGAAAATAATGAGGTAGTGTATGCCACCCAACCATGATCGGATCCGCTTTCATCATTGCGGGCGCTTCGACTAAACTCACCGCCGATTTGAATGACCGACTCATCAAACATGTTCGCTGATTTAAGCGCATTGATGAGTTCATAGGTGCAAGCGGAAATACATTTAAATAAGAAACTATTAATAATTAAACTACAAAAGGAGCCCCCGCGATGTTCGTCAAAAGCCCACTCACCAGTAGTGGTAGTGCCATTATAACTTCCGTCGGCATTATAACGATCTTGCAAACCTAAGTTGTTTACAGATCCAACGCCCATGTTTACTGAGGTGCTGTAGTTATTCAATAATAAGTACTCCGCAACAGCAAAGCCCTCGGCGAGGCCATTGATTTTAGTTTGCGCGTGAATCATAGCGCGCGTATCGGCATTGGGTCCAAGATAGGTGGCACCATTGTCTGCGACTGTTGCATTGATCACACCATTGGTGCGTCCCAAAGATCCAACAGCGACGCGCACGTCTGTGACCCCGGGAATTACCGATGAAGCACATGCGGAAATAAGTTGATTGTATTTTGCAAGAAGGCTTGCATAAGAGGCCTGTAAGTTACCCACACCTTGCCGAACCAATCGCTCGGCATCGCTACGCATGCTAAAAAGATTTTCTGAGCCAGGCATTCTAGTTTTCGCCTCGGCACTTAAAATGGAAAATACGGAATTCATGACTGAGTCCAAAGCCATTTCCTGGCTTTGAAAACTACTAGATAAACCGTCACCAGCTTGAATGAAAGGCGAAAGCAAATTTCCCAATGGGTCGCCACCGTAATTACTGATACTCGATTGCGCTAAACCTTTTCGCGATTTAAAGCTATCTTTGAAAGCACCAGGTAGAGCCACGGCGGGAAGTGGTACTTGCGATCTATCGGCGACCGCTCCTGTAAGACTAGGTTCCGAATTCACAGGACGTAAAATTTTGAAGTTATTGTTTTCGTGACCGTCAGAGGGCAATCGTACACCGCGAATCATAACCATGTTATCTAACAAAGTTGCCATTCCAACTTGGCCACCATTGGCTGTGGGAATATTGGTGCTCCATAAGTGCGGAAGATTCAAGGTCGCACCTGCACGTGATATTGGCGTCGCCACATATGCCGCAGCTGTTGAACTTGTAAAACGCGTGTTCACCGTCGCGTTTCGCACAATCTGCTCATTAGAGTAAGGAGCTAAGGGCATATCCCATAGCCATCGCGGAGGGCCACCAGCGAGATTGAGAAATACATATTTTCTTGGCTGCAAAATGTCGGCGGCTTTTGCTTGAGAGCGCATGATAATACTATCCGCGAGACCAGCAACCAAAATACTAAGAGGATGTGAAATCACGGGCAATGATGCTGAGCCCATCATCGCTAGAAATTGTCGTCTTGTGGGTTGTATTCTTTTTTTCATTCCTAATTTCCTCTCATTGAAGACGATCGATATACTGGGCTATTAAGAATTGATTGAATTAATGATCGTAAACTTTGATTACTCTTTAGAGCTAAACCCCAATTTATCACCATATCACGATAAGCCTTATCTGCAGCAGGAAGAGCCTGATTGGTGGGGTCACCAATATCCTGCAGATTAACTTTCATACCGGTAAAGAATTGGAAGTACTTTGCAGCAGTGCAAACGTAAAGGTCGTTGGTGTTTGCGATGGCTTGGCCAAGCTCAGGTAAACTATTTACGCTCTGACTGATTAGCGAACCATCATAACTGCGATAAAAAAGATTTCCCCGAGTTGGTCTTTGAAAGTAATTGGCGTCTTCATCAACAACTCCTGACTCTGCAGGCTGAGTTGTTGGCCAAGTTCTGATGTGCGCAGTTCCCATATTAAGGACGTAATAAGAAGTGGCGTAACTCAGGTTGCGAATTGTTGCCGCCATAGGGTCAATCGTTGAATGACAACTCATGCAAGTACCCGCCTTACGAAAGGGCGGTGTCTTTGCCGTAACATTTGTCTGAACAAAGGGAGCGGCATCAGTTAGTCGCAACGCTGGTAATTCACGACAGAGTAAATCACTCATCACCGTGCGCGACCAGCGACGATTCATGACCATACCACCGTCAGAAGCGTTCATGTTGGGACGACCAAGGTTTAACAAAAGATAAGATGGCGTACCAATCACTCCCCCACCCAAAGCCGCATGGACACGAATTTTACCTGGAGACCCAAAAGTTTGTCCCGCGACGGTTGTACCATCGCGACTATTTGTGGTTAAGTTTTGTTTGGTGGAATTCAAAACCATACGTCGAACACCAACTAAAGCGCCGGTTTGGACGAGTTGGGCGACAAGATCCATAGCGCCGTTGCTAGCATCGTTCCACTGTTGCAATTTAGCGTTATAGGTAGATGGCCCGTTTGTTCGCAAAGCTTCCATCGCCGAATCACCTGTAACAACTTCGGAAAATCTTACGCCATCGGTAAAAAGAGTTCGCGTAACGTGAAGCCCCGGTTCAGTTTCATCATGAATATAGGGCTGACCATTGAAGTCTTCTAAAAATGGAATCGCTTTCATAATGTGATCGTTCGGAAACCATGTGCGATGAAAGCCGTTCATGGTCGACAACACCATTCGTGATTCTGTATTGTCATTAATTAAAGTACCTTCATTGGCTCGAAGTTTTGCCGAATCTAAAATTTGTAAACAAGCATCCGTCGCTTTAAGTGCTCCACTTTTAACTTGCGCGCGCAAGGGATGGGTAGTTGGAAGCGCTCTCTGCGTTAAATGTGTGTAGCATCGACTAAAAACGCTTAGCTCTGATAATTCCTCAGCAACTGCGTTTGAAAGGGAGAATAAGATGACGTAAACAAGAAATCCCCTAAACATTTTTACCCCTACTCCATTTTATTAGACTTATACGGATACTTTTATCCTTTATTTGACACACTATTGTCGCCGGTGCCTCGTAATGGAACGGTTTTCTTCAATTCTGTTCTATTGTCCACTTAATAGGTCCCCTCTATTGCCTAAGCGGGCCGATGTATTTTTTTGCGACAACCACATCGTCAAACCAAGCTTTGCAATCAGTATCACCGTCGACAAAATGCTCTAGCCAAAAATAATTTATCATCAGATTTGGGCGTGTCGTTCGCCATTTCATGCCGGGATAAATGGGTCCTTGTGGATTGTGAATAAAATTACCCGCCTTAAATTCGCCTCTGATTTGTGTGCCTGGGGTTGCACCGATATACGATTTTAATTCGCCATTAATCCAAAAAGCATGTTCGCCATTGTCTTTCCCAAAATCATTGAGCTTGACCATCATTTCAATCGCCACCCACTGCCCGCGCTGCGCTGGCCATGGCGTTGCCGAACCGTTACCGGCAAAGGTGTTAAATGTGTTTCCCCAAGTTTGATTTGCTTCAGCCATTGCCGGCCAATAAGTATAAAAGTCCCACGACCAAGCGGAAGAACTCGGCTCCACTCCAGTCGAAAATCTTCCTGCCGTATTCAGTGCGGGATCTTCTGAGGCCGGGGGCGAACCTGCTCGCGGCCAAGGAAAAGACGTTGGAGGATCATGACCACCAATCCACGGCCAGTGATGGATCACCTGACAAGACTGCTGATCGATTTTGGCGTAATAACGGACGAAAATTCTTTCGTAACCGGGTCGCCCATCACTAGGTTTTAATTGCTTAAATAAATCAGAGGAGCCATTAGAGAAATAAGAACGTGAACCTTTAGAGCCAGGAGGAACGTCATTGGCAAACTGCATATTGTCGTGCCAATGGTAACAAAAGCTTGCCGGATCATCGCTGTTACACGATTCACTCCATCGCGCGCGGATTTGCGGCCAAGATCCCATTTCAAAATTTTCCGCAAATATAACATCGGGATCATTTTGAATTCCAACATCACCGATGTACTTTACCGCAAGACCGGGCCCGCCAATTCCAGGATCGCCAACATCGCTACTATCACCGCCCGCCGGTAAAGGCGACGGTGCTGGCATTGGCAATGGCGTTTCAGAATTCGAAGCCTGATCGTTATTTTCACTAAGGTGCGTAGGGCTCAGCTGCGTGCAGTTATTGGTAGCAGTCACCATAAGCAAAACCACTCCGGCAGCAAAAAGAATTTTTGTTTTGTCCATCACTGAAATATATCGGAACAAATCATGCTTGACTTAAATCGAGACTGTATCAGCTTGAGACGCTGGGGGAGATCTGTCCTAGGCACAGGTTTTTCCTAGAGAATGGACGCTCCTTCCTGACAGCGAATCTTTAACCGGCTTTTAGAGCGCTTACTTGACTATTTCCTTTTAAAATGAAAAGTTCGGAGCCAACAAGCGAGTTTATTTTGCCAAATAATTTAGAACATTTTTTTAAACCCGAGGCGCGTAAAAGCGGTGCTGATTTAGTGGAAAAAGGGCAGGTAAAAATTCGTTACCAGTCTGACACTCAATTTCAGTCCTATATAAAATCCTTCAAAATCGCGCTATCCCTTCCTAATATTGCAAGCCCGACTCTTATGGCAACTTGTTCGTGCTCGCTCTTTACAAAGGGAACTCTTTGCAAACACATTTGGGCGACAATTGTATTGGCGGAAGAAAAAAATCCTGAGCTTTTAGAAGCGAGGGTAAGCATTGAAAGGTCCGCTAGCGCTACCCGTTCAGAAACTTTTCAAAAGCTCGCGGCAACCAAACAGAAGCAATACCGTAAAGAGCAATATCAAAAACAGAAACTGTGGGCCAAAGAAAAACAAAAGTCGCTTAAGTCGAAAACTAAAAAAATGCCACAACAAGCGGTAAAGGATGCGCTTTTATTTTTTTCGCAAAATGGATTTGATCTTGAAAATCGAATGGATGAAGAGTTATTGAAAAGCGCCAAGAAGAAGCTTGCCCGAGTATTTCACCCCGATGCCGGCGGCAGCCACGATGAATCTGTAGCGTTAAATAAAAGCTTCGATGTTTTGATGCGGTATTTGGGTTCGTGATCTTGTTTTATCTAGCTATCCAGTCTACCTGGTAGATGTCCATTCCCCCATCGTTTACTGGAACCGGTTTTTTCTTCATGGTCAATCTGGTAACGAGATTGATTTTTTTCTGTCGTTGGTTTTTTTTGATGACTAGGACATCCACTTCTTTATCATAACTGAAAATATCTGGATACGTTTCAACCAGGAATTCAGCAAGAGGGATCGCTCTCTTCTTAGATACCCACACGACATCTCGGACGCCCCCGCCTCGTTCTGCTTTAAACTTTACAAAACCCATTCCACTTGGTTTTAACTTCTCATAATAAAGATCGAGTATCTCTACCCGATTAGCGGAGTAGAAAAACCCTCCGAAGAGATCAGAAATGACGTCTGCCTGCTCAGAAATTTCTGAAATTCGCTCTTCCACAAAACCCACAATGTAGTTAAACAATTTACCCGCCGCTTCGACCTTTTGTAGAATTCGAGAACGTAAAATTTTGCTGTGCTTGTAGCGGGCCTTTCCCAGATCGATTTCAAGTTTTTTATCAAAAAAGTTTCGCCGTTTAGGAATGTCTTTTAGAGAGACCCCCAAAGAGGTGGCTGTCCGCATAACAAGCTGAAAATCGCCGCCACCCTCGCGAAAGAATTGCCAGTTATCTTGGGCATTGATCACGTAGGTGGTAACTTTGCTTTGTAGAGATTTCATCAAAGAGGCGATCCCAAATCCACCGCCACCATCAATCCATACCTTACCTTTTTCAAGTGTGTCCATGAACTTTGCAAACGCCTCGCCCAAATATTCCTTGTATTTATCAAAATCGCGAGCATTTGGGTGAACGTAGTTTATGACTTCCGTGCGTGCGTTGGTGTTTAGAATTTCTCGACTAAATAGAAAATTGCACTCGGTTTCAGCGAAGGCAGATTGTGCTAAAAATAAGAAATTAAGTGTGAGCAAAAACAGGCTTTTCATCACGATGAAATAAAAGCAAAAGCAAGGCCACCTCGCAGCAGCCAGAATGAGTAGTCAAAAATCAAAAGTGATGACTCTTTAGACAGAATGACAAATCTAAGCAACCGACAGCAGAGAGACGAGTGCCACCGAGTAAGTTTTACTTGTTCCAAAAAACGGAACACTTTGTTCCATAAAAGGTGGAAGTCCTAAGGCGTCTCTGGCATAAGGGCTTTCATGGAAACACAAAACGACCCAATTAGACTATTACTTCAACGCGAGTTGACCGTGCGTTGCGGGAAAAATCAGAATTATTCCCTCAGATCTTTTGCTCGCCAGATAGGTGTACCGGTTTCATCGTTGTCATCGATTTTAAGTGGTAAGCGGCCAATTTCGCCAAAAATGAAGAAACATTTAGCCGCAGTCTTAGGAATTGCCCTCGATGAATCAAAAAATGAAACTAAGAAGAACTTCAACAACTATAGTGTTGATAGTTTTCATATCATTTCTGACTGGTATCACTTCGCAAT
>CAYPZY010000084.1:4955-9853 GCA_964415155.1 uncultured Bdellovibrionales bacterium | reverse complement strand
TCCTTGCCACCACCGCCGATCAGGATGTCGTTGCCGCCGCCGCCGTCAATTTCGTTCATTCCGTCATTGCCTATCAGCACATTGGCCAGATCATTGCCTTTACCGTGCAAGGCGCCCAAACCAGTCAGGGTCAGGTTTTCGGTGTAATTTCCAAGCTCAAAGTCAACACTGGACAGCACGGTATCAGTTCCTTGCCCGGTCAAATCGCGCACTTTGTCGTTCTTGTTGTCAACCACGTAGGTATCGTCACCGAACCCACCAGCCATTGTGTCTGCACCGGCTCCGCCATCCATCCAGTCGTTGCCGCTGGTGCCAAACTTGTCGCAGCTAGTATCGGCGTCAATGCTGATTTTAAGGAACGCACAGATGCCTTAGTGTCTGCCGGAGTGAATTTGGTCACCATTGACATTGCTCATGGCCACTGTGTTTCAATGATTGATACATTAAAATTTTTAAAAGACACCTATCCGCAAGTCGAAGTCATTGCAGGTAACATATCTACTCCTGAAGCAGCGCTTGATCTGATCGAAGCTGGCGCTGACGCTTTGAAAGTTGGCATTGGACCAGGATCCATGTGCTCGACCCGAATCATCACCGGTTGCGGTGTTCCGCAACTAACGGCTGTTGCTTTTTGTAGTGAGATTGGTGACGCCCACGGTGTGCCTGTCATCGCCGATGGTGGAATCAAGTGGTCAGGCGATATCGTTAAAGCAATTGCCGCTGGCGCTTCAACCATTATGACCGGGAATCTTTTAGCTGCCACCATTGAAACTCCTGGCGAAATCAAATCAGGAAAAAAACTTTATCGCGGCATGGCTTCAAAATCGGCACAAGTGTCTTGGCGAGGAACTCTACCCGAAGGCATGGCACCCGAAGGTGAATCAACAAAAGTAAATGTCAAAGGCCACGTTCGCGATGTCATCATGGAACTTTGTGGTGGTATTCGTAGTGGCATGAGTTATCTCAATGCTGATACTATTGACGACATCAAAAAGAACTCTCGATTTATTCAAATCACTTCTTCTGGAGCTTTTGAATCCAGACCTCATGGAGTATCGGCCCACGACTAAATGACCACGAATTTTTATTCTGAATTGCCGTTGGTAGAACACTTTGAACACGCCACCGACATCACGATATTTAAAGATATTCCCAATGATTGGCATATCGTCATTACAGATATTAAGGGCTCAACTAAGGCGGTCGAAGAGGGTCGTTATCGCGATGTTAATACGGCCGGCGCTGCTTGCATAATTGCAGTTCTCAATGCCGCCGACAAAACTGACATTCCTTTTGTTTTTGGCGGTGACGGCGCCACTCTACTAATTCCGCCTTCGATTCTTGAGAGTACAAAAACGGCACTTATTAAAACAAGGTCGATGATCAGAAATTCATTTCTTCTTGATTTAAGGGTTGGCATCGTTGCTGTACAAATGGTGCTTGAACAGGGATTTTCCCTAAAGATTGCCAAAGTCAAACTCTCCGATAACGCCAATCAAGCCATGTTTACAGGAGATGGCTTAGGCTACGCTGAGAAAATCATCAAAGATCCTGTTATAGGCCCAAATTATCTTCTGATAAATGACTCTGATTTACCACCGAATCTTGAGGGTTTTGAATGCCGGTGGCAAAACATCCCCGCTAAAAAAGGGGAGGTTCATAGCTTGTTGGTTTTAGCTTTGGGAACGACCGAGGAAAAAAACCATACCTACAAAACCGTTTTGGCACGCGTCCGCGAAATCTATGGTGAAGATGACGAACAAAACCCCGTACACGAGTCCAATTTAAGTCTCACTTTTTCACCTTCACGACTCTACAAGGAAGCAAAATTAAAAAACGCTCACCTTTCAATTTGGGGACGTCTGCAAAAAACTTTTAGCGTTTTCATCGCCAACTTTATGGGTTGGGTTTTAATGAGTTTTAGAATTAAAGCGTTCAACGTCGATTGGGGCGCTTATAAGTCCAGCTTACCCAAAAGTTCAGACTTTCGAAAGTTTGACGAGGTTCTGCGGATGACTCTATCGGGATCGCACTTGCAAAGACAAAAAATGGAAAGAGTACTTGATGAATGGTACGGCCAACGCCGCCTCGTCTACGGAATTTCTGTCTCTAACGCCGCCATGCTTACTTGTCTAATCATGGATCGCAACAACCGCCATTTTCATTTTGTGGACGGCGCCCAGGGCGGTTATGTGACAGCTTCAAAACAGCTTAAACAGCAGATAAAAACTCTTCCCGACCGTTAACTTGCCCTGGTTAGTTTACGAAGCGTCTTCGTACTGACAAAAAATAAATAGGATGAGGTCATCACACAACTAAAAAAGACAAGGCCCATAGTGAGACCTATCATGATGTGAAAGAAAACTCCCGCCAGTAAAACCCATGGACGCAAACGTTTAGGCCAGACGAGAGCTGGAAAATAAATTTCAAAGAGTAAAGTAAAGTAGGTTCCCAAAATAATAAAAATTGGCCATTTAGCGATAAAGGCAAAGTCAATAAATGCCAGTTGCGAATTGGCCATGGCGTTCCACGAAGCGGTCCCCTCCCACCAGGGAACACCTTTTAATTTTTCCATTCCGGTGTAGCCGTAGATGATACAGAGCTGGATTTGAAACATACGTTGTCCCACAGAATTAAACAGCTGACTCACCGGCCCTATGGTAACTGGTTTTTTCGCGAACAGACTCCAAACACTCAGATGACGGCGGGAATCGATAAGGCACAGATAAAAAAGCCAAAAACTTGAGACAATGTCAGCGCCGTAAATTATGAAAGGATTTCGATAAATAAAAGTAAGATGCAAAATGAGAACTAAAAAATTAAACCATCTACCAAAAACGCCAAGGATCATCACCACAATGGCTACCAAAAACAAGGAGTGCAAAACAACGGTGCTCATTTCAGAAGTTGGAAATAACCAAAATGGCGGGCGATAAAATTCAGGCAGTACAGATTTCACATCACTTAGAGCGAGAATTCCACTATCCAAAAAATAAAACGACAGCTCAAAATGCCGATAAACATACATAGTGAGTAATATACCGCCAAAGACGATACGAAAAAGGGCGGCATTGTAGGTGTCAGTCCAGTCAAACCAGAAACTGTTCCAAGTCTGTAGCAAACTATGAATTCTGCTCTTCATGCTTCGACTCGCAATCAAACTTACCTTTAAAGGCAGTCTGAGGTTGTTCCATTTCTTCAATAGTCATAAATTGGCTAGCCTTCTCGACATTTGGGACTGGCGCAAAAATAACTTCCAATGAAATTCCTGTTACTCCTGGATGCTTACGACATAACCAAGGAATAAAATACTTTTTAAATCGCTCAGATTCTGTAGCTACAAAACGCGCAAGATAGAGTTGTCGGCGCCAGTTATCCCAGTCGGGCTCATAGTGATTTTTAGGAGGAAAGAAATGTTTTTCGCCATCTTCAATAATTTCCTGATTTTCCGCTCCAGGATTGTGTTTATAAGTCGTGTACTCGATATACATTTTAGGTCCTGGGAAAGGCGAAAAAAATTGCCAAGGGGTATTGAGATTAAAAGTGTTGGCATAAGGAAGCAAAATAAAATCAAGTTTCCTACTGAGTAGCGACTGGGTATTGGGAAATAGCAAGATCACAAACAAGTGGTAGACCAGCCATAGGGACAATATGATTTTAGTTACTCTAATCATTTAACTCCGGATCACGAGGCGAATCAAAGAGCGACAAGGCTTGCGATGATTGTGCAATATGATCAGCAATTTTTTGCGCAGGATCGCGACTGTCTATTTCAGCTGGTGCAGTGACCACTTCATTGGTTATCTCGGTGGCTTCTCCTGCAACATTTTCTTCGCTGACGGGAGTTTCGACGAGAACAACTTCCGCTAGTGCTTCAGTCGCTGTTTCTTCTACTGGCAGCGTTGGTTCAGCGGCGGCGTCTTGAGTCTCGCCGGATGGCTGAGCTATTCCCTGGGCTATGGCAGCTTGATTGGCTTCCCATTTCGCTAACCATTTACGGTCGGCGTCGTTTACTTCATCACCAAAGGTAATGGCTTGGCGAATATCTTCAGCGCGCTCGCGATCACGCTTTTCACGCTGTCTAACTTTTTCCTGTTCAAAAAAGTCGGTCGTCGATGAGATTTCAGACAGTTCAGACGCAATCTCTTGCAATTCTTCTTCACCTTCTGAATAGGTCGTGATGGCATTTTCCCCGAGTTTTTCACTAACCTGATCGAGCGTCATCTTTTCGCCACTTTGCTCGTCAATCCCTTCGGGAATAAGTTCATCGATTTCGTTCAAGCTTGGCAATTCACGAAGATTACGTAATCCAAAAATTTCGAGAAATTTTTTTGTCGTAGTGTAAGTCATAGGTTTGCCTGGAGCATCACTCTTGCCAGCAAAAGCAACAAGTCCACGATCCATTAAAGCACGAACCAAATGGCCAGATTCAACGCCACGTATATGATCGATATCAGATTTGGTCAGCGGTTGCTTGTAAGCAATAATCGCCAAAGTCTCAAGCGAAGGACCACTTAGACGGAACGATTTGGTTTTACCCATGTTCCGTAAAAACCTGGCATTGTCTACTTTGGTTCGTAGCTGAAAGCCACCACCTACAGTCTCTAGGCTCACGCCACGTTTGCCGCCGGCATATTCCGTCATTAATCTTTCAATAGCGTCTTGAATTTGATCTTTTTTAACGGTGGTCCCTTTAAAGGCGGCTTTGATACCGTTTAAGCCGATTGGCTTTTCAGATGAAAACAATAAACTCTCAATGATCGATTCGATTTGCGAGGGAGCAATGTATTCCTTTTCGCCCTGCTCTTCCTGAAGATTTTCACTCTCAGAAACAGCGTTGGATTCCTCATTCTCAGAAACGTCGTTGGACTCCTCAGTTTCAAAACTAGCAGTGTCGT
>CAYPZY010000084.1:0-4855 GCA_964415155.1 uncultured Bdellovibrionales bacterium | reverse complement strand
TCCTCATTCTCAGAAACGTCGTTGGACTCCTCAGTTTCAAAACTAGCAGTGTCGTCGGCCTCAGCTTTAGCTTCAGCGTCGTCAGAAAACTGCAAATGATGAAGATTGTCCACTTCTTCGTTTAAATCCTTTTCGTCCATTAAAGTATTCCTTCCTGATCACCCAATTGTTGTTCTGCGGCTAATATTTCCTCATCGGTTGCGATTTCGGTTTCTTCTTCAGGACCAGCAAAGAAAGTAGTTTGTTCGCTAGTCACTTCCCCTGCCTCACCAGCCTCGGGAGCAAGGTCAGCGAATAAATCAATCGCTTCCCTAACGTCATACTCTTCAGTACGCACTATCACGTTATCATCAATTGGTTTTTTAGGATCGATGTAGATATTGCCATAAAGATCAGATTGAAAAATGGAAATATAACCGAGTTTGCTCAGTTCCAAGAGCGACAAGAAAGTAATGAGAATCTTTGATTTCCACTGATCTTTCTCCGGTAAAATTTCCCAGAGCGTTGTTTTATTGCCGACCTTTAATATCTCGCGAAGTTCTGCTACTCGCGATGCTACTGACTGCATCTTTACAGCCACACGATGGATATTTTTTCCTAAACGTCTTATAGCTTTTCGGTAAGATGAAATCAGCGCGTACAAAGCATTGGGATCATCCAAAGTAATTTCAACTTCGCCGGGTAAAAGAGGTTCTTCTTCCACAACCCGAGCGCGACCCCAAATATCACGACCGAGAAGAGGTCTCTGGTAGAGTCTTTCAGCGACTTCTTTAAAAGCTTGGTATTCCAAAAGTCTCTGCACAAGTTCCTTACGCGGATCCTGGACTTCAACCTCTTCGTTGTTTTCATCATACTGAGGGAGCAGCATTAGCGACTTAATATGAATTAAAGTCGCCGCCATAGTAATAAACTCGCCGGCGATCTCGAGATTAAACTCTTTCATTCGTCGAATGTAATCTAAGTACTGACCAGTGATTTTATGGATTTCTATATTGTAGATATCCATGTCTTCTTTTTTAATAAGGTGGAGAAGAAGACTCAACGGCCCTTCGAATTGCGCTAACTGAACAACATAATTACTCAACGAGAAACGCCTCCATGAAATTTCATAGCATCTCTAACAATTTTTAAAGTTTTTTGGGCGGCTACTCTAGCCTTTTCGCAGCCGTGCAAAATCATTGAATCTAATTTTTTACTATCCATCAACAATTCTTTTTTCTTTTCTCGAGGTTTTTCGGTTAACTTGTTGATATTGCTAAAAAGACGAGCCTTGCAATCGCCACAACCGATGCCCGCGGTTTGACATCCTTGAATGACCCATTTTTGATCTTCTTCGCTCGAAAAAAGCTTATGGTAACTGTAAACATTACACACAAAAGGATCACCGGGATCTTCCCGACGCACCCGTTTTGGATCGGTTACCATCTGCTTTATTTTTTTCTCCATGGATTTTGCATCTTCGGTAAGCTCTATGACATTACCATACGACTTTGACATTTTACGATTATCAGTTCCCATCACTAGTGGTGTGTCGGTAAAAAGCGGCTTTGGCTCAGGGAGTTTAGCTTTGTAAAGCGAATTAAACCGGCGAATAATTTCGCGCGAAAGTTCCAAGTGCGCCACTTGGTCCTGCCCAATAGGCACTAAACTTCCCAGGTAAAGGGCAATATCTCCTGCTTGTAAAACCGGATAAGCAAATCGGCCCAAGTTATGAGTATCGTTTTGCTTTGCCTCCTCAACAGCATCTTTCCAAGTGGGCACCCGTTCAAGCCAACCCATAGGCGTGAGATTAGCAAAGATCATAAAAATTTCTAAATGCTCAGGAACCATACTCTGCACAAAAACCGTATTGCGCTCGAAATCAATTCCCCAGGCATAAAAGTCGGCAATCATCTCACGAGTGTAGGCATCAATCTCATGAGCGTTTTTGTAGGCAGAGGTCATTCCATGCCAATCCATAGCGCCAAAAAAACATTCATACTCTTCTTGTAACTTAACCCAGTTACGAATCACCCCAAAATAGTGACCAATATGAAGGCGACCAGTGACACGACTGCCGCTCATAACCCGTAATTTTTTTGCTGGTTTTTCTGTATTCTCCACGACCAACACCTACCCAACCAAACTTTGCGCGATTGAAAAAAGAAAACTGTAAGTCCACAGAATGGGATACGATAAAAATTTTAACAATCCTGAGATCATCAAAAAAATAAGAATGATATTTAAAATACCTTGCGATTCTTCAAGTTTTTGATTTGCCGCTGGCGAGAGAAATCGCGCAACCACCTTACCTCCATCTAGGGGATGAATGGGTAAGAGGTTAAAAAAAGCTAAAGACAAATTGATAATAATAAAAACTTCCAGCATGTCCTTGATCGCTTTGGCAACAGGAAACTGGCGCGCAATCACTAGCGCAAATACTGAAACCACTGCCAATAGTAAATTGGAAAGAGGGCCAGCCAGCGCTACCCAAAACATATCAGCGCGCGGATTTCTTAAATTACGTTCATTCACGGGAACGGGTTTTGCCCAACCGAAGAAAAAACGAAAATAACCGCTCACCGCTAACAATGGCAACAAAACAGTACCGATAGGGTCGATGTGAGCCATGGGGTTTAGGGTCAGGCGACCCATCATCTCAGCGGTGCGATCTCCTTTCATTTTTGCCACAAAACCGTGCGCGTACTCGTGAAAACACAAGGCAAAAAGAAAAGGAATATACTGAAGTCCGATGTTACGTGCTAATTCCAATAAGTCCATGGGTTTACGCTACCCAAATACCCGACACGAGTCTAGTTAATTTGATAAAGCAGATGGACCTTAAATGATAGCAAGTTAAGATAATTGTAGATGATGTTGCGATCGTTCTTGATCACTTTGCTTGCATTGGTAGTTCCAGCCGTGGGTGACGCTGCCTATTCTAATTACAACTCCATTTTAATTGGCGAACGCGCAGCCGGCATGGGTGGCGCTTGCACAGCATTGTACGAAGACCCAGCTGCTTCGCCATTCTACAATCCAGCAAGCATTTCTCGCTATGTGGGATCAACGCTATCAACATCGGCGAGCGTTTATCACAAGTACGATGTGAAATACAGTGACCTCGGCGAATTTTCAGAAGCTCCCACTCGCATTAATCAAGGCACTTTCAAAGCGATCCCTACCGTTGGTGGTAACGCTCATGCCTTTGGTTTGTTTGCCCTCACCTTCTCAGTAATTTTTCCAGACTATGACTACTTTGTGGGTCCCGTGAAAGCTAAAGACGGCAATATCTCTCACTTAAGTTATCTCGACGAATCACTCTGGGTGGGTGGCGCCTTAGCTCTCAATTTAAGTCCGCAATCAAGCATTGGTTTAAGCATGTACTACACGGCTCGCGACTTCTCACGATCGGTGTTTGATCAACAAGTCAACGGCAGCAATATTACCACCGTCAATGAAGAAAAATCCTTCACTCATAATGATTTAGTTTATATCTTGGGATTCTATCACCAATTTAACGATAATTTTTCTTTTGGAGCGAGCTATCGTCTTCCCTCAATAGAAATCAGCGGCCGTGGCAGTTATTTTAAAACCACTTTAACCACCAGCCCCGTTGTCGACAGACGTGTGGTATCGTATGCCGACTTAAAATCACAAACACACATTCCCACGAGATTTGCCTTAGGATTTGCTTACCGTAATCTTGGCCGCTGGACGTTTTCCTTTGATGTCGCCTCCTTTGGAGCCTCCTCCTATGAAGACATTGAGCATTATGAAGAGGCCGATCACATCATTCACAAACCTATCGTTAATTATGCCTTTGGCGCTGAGTATGTTGCCAACTCTTGGTTACGCGTTCGTTTAGGCGCCTATAGTAACTACTCGTCACATCCTGAACCAACCTTGAGTGAAACACGCAGACAAGGTGATAGCATTGACATGTGGGGATTTAGCGCCAACTTTTCTATCTACACTTCTCAACAAACAGCTTTCACCTTTGGCGGCTACTACACAGGTGGTCGGGGTGTTAGCACGCAACTCATTGGCAATCAGGTGACAATTACACCCAAGTCTGAACAGATATTTTCCATGCTGATTGCCTCATCCTACTTTTTTTGATACAAAAAAATATGTCTGACAAAACGCCAGCAAAATTTCTGATCATTCGTCTTTCCAGTATCGGGGATATTTTGCAGACAATGGCGGCGCCAAATAAAATTCGTGCGAAGTTTAGAGACGCGGAAGTGCATTGGCTGGTCAAACAACAATTTTCCTTTCTGCTGCAGAATCATCCCGACATTCAAAAAGTGATCTGTTTGCCTAAGAGTGGCAGCTTACTGGATCTTTTGAAATTAGCCGTGCAAATGCGTAGCGAAGGCTACACGCATATCTACGATGCTCATAACAATACCCGCTCACATATTGTCTGTTGGTTTTTAAGAGCGCGGTTTTCCCATCGACCGAACTTCATTAAAAGAAGTAAAGAGCGTTGGAAAAGATTCTTGTTTTTTAAACTTCGCAAACCTGTTTTCGAAAGCCCATATCGCGGCATTCCCTCTTTCATGCGGCCATTGGCCCCGTGGCTTGGCAGACGTGAGGTAGAAATCCTGCCACCGCCCCCGCAACTTTATTTCGAGCCTGGACTTGTTGAAAAAGTCAGAGACATTATCAAAATGCCAGAAGGATTTATTACCCTTGTACCCTCGGCAAATTGGGTGATGAAGCGTTGGCCACCAGAGCATTGGAAAACCTTGATCGAACTGATGCCCGATAAACACTTTCTCGTCGTCGGCGGTCCACAAGATGATTTTTGCCAACAGCTCGAAAAGGTTGATCCCACGCGCGTAAAAAATTATGCGGGCAAATTGTCGAT
>CAYPZY010000083.1:0-9950 GCA_964415155.1 uncultured Bdellovibrionales bacterium | reverse complement strand
GTTGGTACTATTTCTGCCAACAACGACAATGAAATCGGCGAAATGATTTCTGAAGCTATGGAAAAAGTTGGTCGTGAAGGCGTTATCACTGTCGAAGAAAGCAAAACGGCACAGACAGAATTAACTGTTGTTGAAGGTATGCAATTTGACCGTGGTTACCTTTCTCCCTATTTCATTACTAACTCTGAGAGAATGGAAGCCATTCTTGAGAATGCTAAAATTCTTATCTACGACAAAAAGATCAGCAACATGAAAGACATGTTGGGTATCTTAGAGTCAGTTGCAAAATCAGGCAGCCCGCTACTTATCATTGCTGAAGACGTTGACGGTGAAGCTCTTGCTACCCTAGTTGTTAACAAACTTCGTGGCACTCTTCATGTTTGCGCAGTTAAAGCTCCAGGCTTTGGTGATCGTCGTAAAGCTATGCTTGAGGACATCGCTATTCTTACTGGCGGAACCGTTATCAGTGAAGAAATGGGCCGTAAACTTGAACAAGCTTCTTACGAAGATCTTGGTGATGCAAAACGCGTTGTTATCGATAAAGACAACACTACAGTTATCGATGGTGCTGGTAAAAAAGCTGAGATTCAAGGTCGCGTAGCGCAGATCCGCTCTGAAATCGACAACACAACAAGTGATTACGACAAAGAAAAACTCAAAGAACGTCTAGCAAAACTTGCTGGCGGAGTTGCCGTAATTCATGTTGGTGCTCCTTCAGAAGTTGAAATGAAAGAGAAAAAAGCTCGCGTTGAAGATGCACTCAATGCAACTCGCGCAGCGGTTGAAGAAGGTATCGTTACTGGTGGTGGTACTGCCCTTTTACGTGCTTCTACTAAAATCGATCTTAAAAAATACACTGACGAAGAAAAATGGGGCGCAAGCATCATTAAACGTGCGTGCGAAGAGCCTATTCGCCAAATCGCTGGCAATGCCGGTCTTGATGGCGCTATCGTTATCGATCGCGTTCTTAACAACGAAGATTCAAACCATGGTTTCAATGCTCATACTGAAGAATACATGGATTTGATGAAAGCTGGCGTTATTGACCCAGTTAAAGTTGTTCGTTGTGCACTTGAGAATGCAGCATCCGTATCTTCTCTTATGCTGACAACTGAAACCATGATTGCTGAAGCTCCTAAAAAAGAAGAGCCAGCAATGCCAGGTGGCCACGGCGGTGGAATGCCCGGCGGAATGGGAATGATGTAATCTTTTAGGATCTTAGAGGATCTTATGAAGGAGAGGCTTTTGACCTCTCCTTTTTTTTTGTGTTACCTTAGAGCTTATGAAAAGTATTTACGACAGTATTGGTTTGTTGGTTCTAAGAGTTGGTCTGGCCGGTCTCATGCTTTACAATCATGGCCTAGACAAGCTTCTTCACTTCAACGAAAAGGCAGAAAAGTTTCCTGACCCAATTGGTTTAGGCACTGTTCCTTCATTAGGTTTAACGACTTTCGCCGAATTTTTTTGTTCACTGGCAATTATTCTCGGCTACTTCACTAGGTGGGCGGCAATTCCCCAAGTTATAAATATGGCGGTGGCTTTTGCTGTAGTCCATGGCCCCCAGCCCCTCAAAGAAAAGGAACTGCCACTTTTGTTTTTGCTTGGTTTCGTCAGTATTTTAATTTTAGGTCCTGGCCGCTACTCTTTAGACAATGCCTGGCGGAAAAAATACTAATCGGATCTTCTACTAAAAGGAGTCGCTGGAAAAAAAGTACCTCGCTTTTTAATCGGCGGCGGTTCCTTGGCCCTCTCTTGTAAACGCTTAGCATCCTGATTATTGTACATTCCCCAATAGGGATATTTGTAAAGGTAGGGAGGTGTACCGTTAAAAGCAGGACAACTAATCTCCTTAATTTTTTTACCGTCCTTATCTTTTAAAATTACCCGTTCAATAACCTCATTGTAAAATTTGAGATTTTCGCCAGGACTATACTCACAACGCTTCCACTCAAGCTCCAAAGAGTCGGGGGCGTCTTTTCGAATTTTAGCGCTCTCAGAGTCGTTATCGATACAATGGTTTAAGCGGTCGTAAGCTTCTGCTTTTCTAAATTTTACCCACAACGACTCTTCGGTGATTACTGTATCTCCGGAATCCTTCCGTTCCCAAAATTCCTTTATGGTTTGCTCGGTCATTTTAACTTTGCGGGAGAAGGCCTCTGCAACATCCACGGAGTTTAAAGTTTTGTGATCATAGCGAGTTGAAACTCCATAAGACTTTCCGTTGACGTCACAAACAGCGAGAGCTTTTACTGAAAACAGCGCCACAAGTAGCGAAGAAATGAATTTCATATGGTCTCCTTAAAAGAGGTAACGAAAACCGAAATTAAAAAAGGTGTTTTTATAACTGGCATCGGTCACGTAGTTGGTAGCACGGTCAGGGCTAATCCCAGAGAATTGTGTTTTATACATAGAAATATTAATCGAACCATCAAGATAAAGGTGCGAAGTTACCATTTTGGAAGCGAAAAAAGAATAGTCACTGATATTATTGGTGTCGCCTGTTCCGGAACTCACCGGCTTTTCGTTAATGGCGGGATTAAAATAGAGGTTTAACTCTGCTCCTGCATACCACCTGCGATCTTTCGTGACAGGAAACTGTCCTTTAACACCCACCATCGGCCCATAGTAACTGATGGACGTAAGACCGAGTGGTGATGAGTTATCAATTAAAAAACTGAAGTTGCCGAAGCCACCACGGAGTTCAATTTTTGAACTAAAAAAATCTTCTTCGAGTAAAAAATTATAGCCAACAATCAGCTCGTACGAAGTCAGAGTGACTGACAGCTTATCTGGAGAAGAGCCGCCGACAGGGTTACTTGTGCTAAAAACGGACTGTCTAATTTGAGCTCGCGTGATCCATTCTTCGTTTAGCCACAATTCCCCCATAATGCCGATTCCGGCAAAAAGCGATGAAGTCGCCTCAATAGGACCAATCACCGCGGGATTCATACGACCGGCGAATTGGCCAAGACCAGCACTAAAACCCACTTGTCCTAATGATGGTGGTTTCCGCGGTTGCCAGAGTTCGGGATTAGCGCCAAAAGCAATAAGACTGTCGGGTTTATCTTCAAGTAGTTCTTGTTCAGAGGCATTTTCGTTGAGTGCATCTGCCGCTGAATAAGAAACTGGATTTAATCCAGAAATCTTAGAGTTTTTTTGAACAACGCCTTTTTCTTTTTCGCTTATGATGCCACCAAAGCTGATAGTGTCGTCGGCTTTATAGATTTTAATTTTTCCAATAATCTCTTTTTCAGTACTAATGAGAAAATTAAATTTTGGATGCCTTGTCGCTTTGATGATTTGAATGACCGAGAGCACTTTGTCTTTATCGACTCCGTCGCGCTTTCCCAAATTGATCGTCACACGCAAATCATTACGACTCAAAATCTTTCCATCGTAGGGCAGTTTGCTTAGAATTTTATTGAGTAGATTGGTCCCTTGCTCGAGGACAGACTGAATTTCAAAGCGAGTGAATTCCTTAATGGTCTCTTGGAGAAGAATTTTTCCGTCTTTACTATTAAAGAGACTCATCTGTAAGCTGATACCGCGCGGCCCCTTGGTAATCTTACAGATTAGAAAAGCATCTACACCTAAGCCTTCGCCAAGCTTCTTAACATTACCTTCGTCGCTCTCAAGTTCGCGTGTGCTGGGAACATTTCCAGCTAGATTGGAACTGATGAAGTTCCAACGATGGTTGTTCTCAAGAATTTCTTTTAACTTCTTTTCGAGTGGTACGGAATAAATGCCGTTAACATTATCAGAGATTGGAAGAAGTGTGATTCTAGTAATAGTAAGGAGCTCATCAATATCACTTTTATAACTTGAACCCGCGGCTACGACTTGAGCCCAGGAAAGTGAATTGCTGAGAGAAAGTGTCAGTATCGTAACTAAATATAAAACCTTGATTTTCATTACTATTCTTATTGTGCCGTGACCGTTCGAACAGGTCAAATTGACATAAAGTAAAGTCCAAGAAAAACCGAAAATTCATTGATGTTGAGTGCTTTATTCATCTTTTTATTTTTATCAGCAAGTGAAAGCCATGCACAGCAAAGTCTGCCACAGACTTTAGGCCTACCAACTGGTGGAGCTCAATCTTTGGAAAGTGAAGACGGAATCTCTAAACGCTACACGGTGAAACCCGCTTCACGACCTAAGTCCAAAGAGGTGAAGAAAGAAAATCCTCCTGTGGAAAAGCGTGTTGAGACTGTGAATACCGCAGTTACCGAAGAAGCAGGAACGAAGCCTGTGGAGATACCAATTGTCGAGAAGGAAGCAACGCTATCGTATTTGGAAATTAAGGCGGCACCAGCGTTAATCTACACAGAATCAAAAAGTAATTATTGGTTTCGCAATTACAACTTGTCGAGTCCCGGAGTCAGCTTAGATGCTTCGATGTGGTTATCAAACAGCTTTGGATTCCGCTTCTCCTACATTTCCACACTGGGAGCGGAAATCACCGCCTCCCCCAATGACTATTCACACACGCCAGCTAGTCAACAGTGGTTTGGTTTGGCCTTGCAATTTCGGAATTTTGACCCTACCGATACTTCGAGCCAATTCATCTACGGTCTTCGTTACAATGATTATCAATTTCAAGTTCCTCTCGATAGCGATTTTCGACTTCGTTTAAAAACCTCTGGCGTCGGCATATTTTTCTCAGCCTACACGCCGACAAGTAAAAAAAATAAATGGAACTATTTAGAACTTGAAGTGGCACCACAACAAAAACATAAAGAAGTACAGACCAACAACAGTATAAGCTCAGGTGATAACGCCGAAACAAATTCTGTAAGTTTAACGCTAGGTCGTCTGCATCAACTAATGCCGCAAAATAATGTTTACTGGCAGGTCAAAGCTACCTTGGAAAAAACCATTTTCAGCGGTAGTGCATCAACAGCAGATCCCCAAACCACACAAACTCCCGAGGGAGTAACTGTGACTAATCAAACCTTGTCGCTGCAAATTGGCTATCAGTGGTCGAACTAGACTACCGGCCGATAATGTTAAATTCTATAATTAGATAATGGCACTAAAAATTCTTGTCGTCGATGATGCTGCCTTTATTCGAGAGCTATTGATCCAAATTTGCCAAACGCAGAACTGGCAAGTTGTAGGTGAGGCACGAGATGGACAAGAAGCAGTGACGTTAGCAAAAAGTCTTAAGCCAGATGTCGTCATCATGGACCTAATTATGCCCGAAAAAAATGGCATAGACGCCACTAAAGAAATACTGGCAGAGAACCCCACCAGCAAAATCATAGCTTGCTCCACAGTCGATGAAACGAACTTGGTCATGCGAGCCCTTGATGCTGGTTGCAGTAACTATATTGTAAAACCGTTCGAGAAAAAGAAAGTCATCGACGTAATCAATTCAGCGATGGGAGATAAAAAATGAGCGATATATTTTTTGTGATTAGAATGTCAGTTATTACTTTCGGAGTTGTTCTATTTATGCAAGTGCAAGTTAATGAAAGAACGATCGAAGAACATTCGTTGGCCTGGCTACGCTCCTCATCTTTGATTTCAGAACTTCAGGAAGTTGCGGACGGTGCAATTAGCGCCGGCAAATCCCTAGTCGCAACCGTGGGTAGGCATTTCAATAAAGATTTTTTCAAAGGTTGGGACAGAGATAACCAAGCAGGCTTCCGTCACTTGAGAATGGGAATTGATCGCAGTAAGACCTACATCGGCGAAAAAGCCAAAGAGGCGCAAGAAAAACTCAAGGAAGCTAAAGAAAAAGCTTCCAAGAAATTAGAAGATTAACGTTGTAAACCGGAAGCTCTGGATTCGCGGTTTTCTTGTTCATAGTTAGCAGCCGTAGCACCACCAAGGCGCTTTGAACTGTGCATAGGACAACTTTCTGAAGCCTTATTTGCTGTCACAGGCTGATCCATTAACATGGGGTCTTTCCGTTGAAGCGATGACTCTGCTTTTACTGCAGCAAATGATGTTGAGCTTGCCATTACTATTACGATCATTACTAAGTTTGAAAGTTTCATGTTTTCCTCCGTAGCAATTAATGTCTCTTACTTTATCTATATAGCCATAACCATGCCACGCTCAGAGGTGGATGGTATCTCTAGTGGTTTCAATAAGTTATGCATTTTGAAAAACGATCGGTGCGTCTAGTGTTTAGACAGGTGCCAAGCCAAAAAGGTTTTGTCTCAGAGTGAGACGTTTATAAAAAGAGAGCGTTACATTTGAGATTGCCGCTATCATAGAGAGGATCTTTTTCGGAAAAACGTTGCAGAGAAAACATATCCTCAGGAACGCCTCGAAGGCGCTCCCCTTTAAGCGCCATTTGCGCCGCTGTATAACCTGCCTCAACACAAAAGCTGCCGCCATAACCATTAAAGCCAGCTGCAACAACAACGCTTTTATTGGTTCTGCCAGCACGAAATAAAAAGTCGATAATGGGCAAACGGTCTCTCACAAAACCCATAGGACCATCCCACACCCTCGATGGCGGCTGCCCTACAGTTTCGGGAAACCGATTATCCACCTGAGCACGGACTTCATCAAAAACTTCTTTGGAGCGCTCACGCGTTCTGGCATCGGTGGCCGGGCGATCCTCGCCACCACCGACAAGAAGAGTTCCACGCTTATGACCATTTTCATCAATAAAGTGACTGCCCTTTGGAGAATTGTAATAAAGATCACCGTTATTTTCCGTAATGGTTAAGCCAGCGAGATTATTCTTTACGTTCTCTAGTGTGTAGATTTGACTTCGATGCGGTTGAATCTCTTTTAATTCAGGAACTATTTCTGCGGAAAATGCGTTCGTCGCAACAATGACTTTATTGGCGATAATATTTCCGCGGTTAGTTCTAACAACTGGTACTTCTTTAGCAGTATCAATATCTGCAACCTGAGTCCTTGTGTACAACTCCACTCCTTTTTTCAAAGCGACACTCAAAACACCGATCACGAATTTAAAAGGATGATAGTTGCCAAAGCCCCGCGCCATCCGACCTGCATAGGGAACTTTGATCTGCGTTTCAGCAAAAACTTGTTCAGGTGTTGCAAGTTCGATGTTAATTCCTAGCGACTTGGCAAACGCAATTTCTTCTTTTAAGGCCATTTGTTCAGCGGCAGAACTGGTAAGGCGTAACCAGCCTGCTTCCGACAAGTCGACATCGATTTTTTCGCGAGCTATGATACCTTTAAACCTCAGAGCATTTCGCTCACCAAACTGCAAGATAAACGCAGCCTGCCGCTTGGCTAGTCGCTGAATATTTTCATCGCTAACATGTGGGTAGAACTCTTTTAAAAATTTAAAACGCTCACGAACTAGATTCTCATAAGCGACTTTAAAATTCTCAGGGTAAAGCTCAAAGTTTCCACCATTTCTGCCAGAGGCGCCCGTTGCAGGGTCACCTGAATCTATGACAACGACGCGAAGTCCCTGTTTTGCGGCCTCCGCCAGATGATAAGCCACTGAAGCGCCGGTTAATCCTGCACCAATCACCACTATGTCGGCGCGCTCAGGAAAATCAGCACGCGATTGAAAGTTTGCCAAAGGACTGGGATCCTTCAACCAATAAGGTAACGAGTTAGGGGACAACTCGAGAGGGGCGCGAATTTTTCCACCGGTTAGAGCTACCGCCTGTTGAAATTGGAGAGAGGCCTGGGGAGTAAACCGTGAACGAAAATCACCCTCGATTTGAAAAATCACACTCTGGAGTTCGTCACTCATCATGTTATTTTTATTGGTAAAGAGGGATAAATTTCGTTGGAATTTTTCTATGTCTTGTACATCGATTTTCTTGTCAGCCGCTAATTCTTTAAAAAGCTGATAAAGGGGATGCCTTGGTTGGCCAAATATTGTCAGTGGAAGCAACAAAAAGGCGAAAAAGACCGTCACCAAACATCTGCGCACGCATATACCTCGTGTCCGCAGAACTTTGCAATCCTAATGCCTTTTTAATTAATACAGGGAGTCCCGAAAGGATTTCCGTGCGACGCTAAAAGCGTTGGTTTTTTAGTCTCAGGTAATTCCAGTTTTGCAGATTTCTTCTTTGGAACAGCCGCTTCTTGTTCTCTTAATTCAGCAGCGTCCTGGGGCACCGGAGCTTGTTTGAGATCGCTCAAACAGGGGAAGACTCCTGCCGCACTGTCGCTATTGGTAGAACCGTCATCATGGTCATTAACATCGGCCTCGCCTAAAGCGCTAACCGAAAAGCCAAGAGCTAAAATAAAACTCATCAAATATTTCACTCTAAACTCCTAGAGTTTTAACTGCGTATTCGCAGGCTGGACAATGTCCATCAAGTTATTAAACGTAGCGAGAACCTGTACCGCTACAATGGGCCCCTCCGGGCTATCCACTTTATCGATATCACCGCTGGCTTTATAAGAGACGGCAATTTTACCGACGCCATGGCTTTCAACCCTGGCCGGCTTTCCAAATCGTTCTTCATAAGCGATCTTAATCCACTTACGCGCTTGGTCCTTAATAGATACGATGCGACCGCGAGTATCATAGGTTAATTTTACATCCTGACCGAGCGTATTTTTTGCCTGAGTCACATTACCTTTACCATCGTAAGCAAACGAAGTAACAACAACTTTTTTGGGTCGCTTTTCATCGCCAAAATAAGTCGTGGAGACTTCGGAAATTTTGCTGGATTCACTGTCGTACTTAAATTTACTCATGCGAGTTTTGAAAATCTGTTCCTGTACTTGACCGTTGTCGTAGTACTTGTAGACAACCTTCTCGCCATTTTTTGTAACACTGGTGGGTCTGCCAAAGACATCGTGATAAGTCATGTCGGTTTGATCACCGTTATTATTAGAGAGCACGCGACTTAGATATTTAGTTCCATCGGCTTTTGATTTGTACCAAAATTCGTAGAAACTTTTATTGGTGACTTCAGACTTACAAGTTTTTACGACTTCTGAACGGTAGTGGTCCTTTTCCTGACCAAAAATCTGATAGTCGTACTTTTCGACACAGCCTTTACGATTGGTAAAACCCGTTACCCAGTCTTTGTCTTTATTGTAACTAATTTTTTTCGCGGTCTTATCAGGAAAATTGATCTGGGTTAAGTTATGAAGGTCATCGTATTGATAGGTGTAAATATTATTCCAACCGTTTTTTACTTCAACAAGATCATCACCTTTAAATTTGTATTCAGAGGACAATGAATTCGGGCCGACAATTTTTTTGACCTTACCGCTGTCATAATAGGTGAGGCTAAGTTTACGTCCGCTACTGTCGGTCACTTCCATAACGCCTTTGGAACCATAAGCGAGCTTTAAAAAATTTCCGTTTTTGTCGGCCAGCTGGGTAAGACGCCCTTCTTTATCAAATTTTTGACTCGAACCATCAACTAACTTGCGCAAATAAAAATCGCCTTTGTACTCGATTCCTTCAACACCTTTACCGTTGGCGTAAAAAACAGTTCCCGGTTTAATAAGTGCAAGTTTTCTGTTTTCTTTTTCTAGGGCTTTGCGGGGCATATAAAGAATTTCCAAACCACCACCACACTCAGTCAGTTTTAAGTCACCGTTATCAGTGATAGCAATGGAAGTTTCAAAATCAGAACACCAACCAAAACCAAACATTCCGTTAAAAAGCGAACGACTGTTATAGGTTCGGCGAACCTTCAGTTCATATCCTGTCCCAGAAACGATGATGTCATGCCAGGTGTCAGCAAAGTTCGCATTCTTCATATCAACGATTGCAAAAGCAGACACTGAGTAAATTAGAGAAACAAAAAAATATATAAATCGCATAGGTAGTATTCCCTCACCTTTACACTTCTATTTTAACTACTTTTCTCACCATCAAGCCACCCACAACTTGCAAAACTAGCATTACGATTAAAAAAATTATGCCTAGCGGGGTCGTAAACAGTGGCATTATGAAATTTGGTTGAATCATGAACAAGACAAACATCAAGACAAACGGGACTAAGGTAATAATGATTCCTTGAGTTATCCCC
>CAYPZY010000082.1:0-10002 GCA_964415155.1 uncultured Bdellovibrionales bacterium | reverse complement strand
CCTTTCAAATAAAGGTTCAGTATTTAAGTTTAGAATCGTCAGTATAAATCTGTGTTACCTCAACATGTTTGTACTGTTCGAAACGGTAACGCATTTTCAAAAGCTTAAGCATCATCTGCTCTTTTTCGCTATTTTCTAATTTTTTAACTCTTTTAATTTCCTTGGTGATGTATTTGCGGGCACCAGGCGGGTGAAAACAAAACCCTTTAGTGAACACGAAGCTATCATTTACAGGAATAAGTCGCGCATCAAAGATTTCGTCAGGACTAAAACCGACGACAATGGGGGACTTTTTAATAATGATTTTTTTGCCGGCCATTATATCTTTGATGTAAACATCTTCGTTTTTTATTTTGATGAATTCGAAGAGGCTATGCTTCGTGTGCGACAAGATAGCTAACCATTTGAACTCATCCTCAAGCTTGAGGAATCCACCATTGCCACCGGCAACCTCAATAGGTGTTTTCTGTAGACTGGAGAGTGGCCGTGAGAAAACGTACCAGTCTAAAAATTGCGACATACGCACATCAAAACTGGCATCGTGCTCGTCGACTATACCAGCTCGCTCGAAAAACTCAGCTTTAGCAAGCTTCACTTCTTCGGTGAATTCGTTACCAGTGTAGTAGAGAACTAATTTTTCGAGGTATTCATCTAATGTCATTATTTTATCCACTCAAAAAATTGCTGAAACAAAATGGAGGCATCATTCGGACCGGGATGACTTTCAGGGTGAAACTGCACACTTCGACACTTTTTGCTCAAACACTCCAAACCTTCATTGGTTTGATCATAAAGGTTTACGTGTGTCGTTTTGATTTCTTTGTTGTTCGCCGCTAGCTCAACCGCATAACCATGGTTTTGGCTAGTGACATAGATACTGCCGCTCGTGAGATCTTTGACGGGATGATTGCCACCGCGATGGCCAAATTTCAATTTGTAAGTTTTTAGTCCTAAAGCCAATGCCAAAATCTGATGTCCCATACATATCCCATAAACGGGTCGCCAACCTAAAAGTTCTTTTACTGTATCAATAGCTTGCCTCACATCACAAGGATCTCCTGGCCCATTTGATAGAAGCATAGCATTGGGCTGCCAATCCTGGATTTCTTTAGCCCGCGTTCTGCTGGGAAATATGGCAACTTCATGTGAGTGCGCTCGTATTTCACGAATAATATTTTCTTTGCAACCGTAATCCAAAATCGCCACGCGTGGCCCACCAGCTTTATCGCCCAGCAAAATCTCTTTTTGTTTTCGGCTACTTTGAAAAACCCAATCTTTATCTAAGGATTTTTTTTGCTGGATCAATGTTGTCGCCTGAGATTTTGCTTGTTGAAGATCATCTGCTTCGACGAGAGCTCCCCAAACAGTTCCTTTATCTCGCAATCGCAAAACCAACTCCCTTGTATCAATATCAGTTAAAATGGGAATGCGGTTTTGCTCAAGTTGTTGTAACCAACTGCTATCTCGCAGCGAAGTCTGCATTTCCAAACAGACAAAGCCCTCAATCCACAGTTTTCGACTTTCCCAAAAAGAGCGGTGCGAGCCGTAGTTTCCTTGCATAGGTGCCGTCATGACCATGATCTGCGAGTAGTATGAGGGGTCGGTGGCGATTTCTTCATAGCCCGAATGGGAGGTATTAAAAATAACCTCACCGGCGCGGGATTGTCCCCCTCGCCAAATGCCTTCGTAAAACTCGCCAGTCTCTAAGACAAGAAATCCTTTTTTCATTTTATCTCAATTCCTAAAACTTCGCTGATTAGTGCCGTGCGAACAAATACCCCATTGTCCACTTGTTGCAAGACTCGGCAGCGGCGATCGTTCATAACCTCTCGACTCATTTCAACACCAAAATTGATCGGTCCCGGAGATAGAATTAGTCCATCAGCAAAACTCTTCAATGACGATTCACTGATACCAAAAGAGCGATGATATTTTTCCTTGTCGCGCCAAGGACTGGTATCTCTATCACTGTGTCGTTCCCATTGAATTCTCAGAGGAACACAAACACTGCACCATTTCAACCCATCCACTAAATTAAAATGTTTTCCCTTATTCGGAAGCCAGCCGTCTGGACCGCACAAACCGTACTCAATTTGAAATTTATCACAAATCTCCATCAGTGATGCTGCCACCCGACTGTGATTGATATCGCCAATCAGAAGCAGCTTTTCTTTTTGCCAGTTTTGGCGTTCGCTCCAAATCGTGAAGAGATCTCCCAAGGCTTGCGTGGGATGCCCACGTCTGCCGCTGCCACCATTAATAACCGGTGTTGCCAAATTACTGAGAAATTCGTCGACCTCTGGCAAATCACCATAACGGACAACGAGGATATCTGGACGCATTGCTAAAATATTTAAAATCGTGTCGACTTCGCCCTCACCTTTTGTGGCGCTAGTCTCATTGCCATAAAATTGACTGTGGACAGGCATGCCTAAATTGAAACCCGCGAATTGGAAGCTGGCACGCGTACGAGTGCTTGGTTCAAAAAAAACCAGAGCCATCGATTTATCTAAATTTTGTAACTTTAACTGATGATTTTGCTTTTTCTGACGAATGACTTTGGCGACTTCAAAAATCTTTAAAATGTCTTCATTGGTCAGCGAACTTAGAGAAAGTAAGGATTTACCCCTGAGATTATTTTTTAAGGACATTAAAAGAAAATATAAACATGCACCTTAGGGCCTGTCAATGAACGCTCGAAAATATTCTCTCCCATCTGATCGAAGAAAAGAAACCTTCCGTTTTTTGCAAATCTATGGAGAACCAGATTTTCCAGACAACGCCACTCAAATCAGCGAGAGGTACGAGACCATTCCCCTGCGAGGCGTTATCGGGAGTAACTGCTTCATTACTTACAAAAATGTAATTGGGTGGCACTACAATTGGACCATAATTTTGCACTTTTGTTGGTGCTTGCGTGGGAACCAACTGCTCGTTGGCAAATACCTGCCCTTTCTTAATTTCAAAGCGATCGCCTGCCACCGCCCAAACTCTTTTTACATCGTAGTAAGCTTCTTCACCAGGCAAACGCACCACGATCAGTTCTTGTCGACGTGGCTGCCGGCCGCCAATTTTTTTTTCACCACCGAGAGAAAATCCAAAAGGCAAATTTAAAGACAGAAAGTAATCACCCGGCATTAACACCGGTGCCATGTCAGAATTTTCGACTTTAAAGGGAGAGAGCACAAACAAGCGTAAAAGCAAAGCGATAGCCGCTGCAAAAATCAGGCTCTCCATAAAATCAAGCATCGTTGATTTTCTAAGCCTGGCTTTGATCATCATCAATCTATAGGGTGAAAGAAACGCGTAAAGCGAATGGTTAACGGATTACATAAAAACGGAATTTTTGAAAAGGTTTCTTCGCAGCTTAACCAAACAAACATCGCTCGACCCAAAATGTTTTCCATTGGAACGGGTCCCCAAATTCGACTGTCGCTGGAGTTATTGCGATTATCTCCCATCACAAAAAGCGTACCTTCTTTAACTGTCTCAGGACCGTAGGTATTGATGTAATGGTCACCCTTTTTGAGAAGGATGCTGTGCTTAGCATCGCCTTCACCTTCCATCCAGTGGACGTAATCCTCCTTACGATCATAGACGTTAGTTCGCTTGAAGTCGGCATCGCGAAGGAAGTTAAAGTCCCAATCAGAGGTGGGCACCGATTTTTCCAAAGCCTTGTCATTCACAAATAAAGTGCCGTTGTCGTAATAAATCTTATCACCAGGAACGCCAATGATGCGTTTAATGTAAAAGGTGCTTTTGTCGTGAGGGAATTTAAAAACGATAACTTCGCCACGCTGAGGCTCTTTAAATTTTACCAGCCATTTTTCACTGAATGGAATACGAAAGCCATAGATAAATTTGTTTACAAAAATGTGATCGTGAATGAGTAGAGTTGGGAACATACTTGCAGAAGGAATGACATAAGCTTCCATCAAACCCCAACGGATGATGAGTGCTATACCGATCGCAACGACAAAGGAACCAATTCCCTCTGTCCAAAATTTTTTATTTTTTGAGGGCGCCAAATCCGGTTTTTTATTTTGCGACATAATCTATTCCTCCAGCTTAAGCACGGCGAGGAAAGCTTCTTGGGGAACTTCCACAACGCCAATCTGTTTCATGCGTTTTTTACCCTCTTTTTGCTTCTCTAATAATTTTCTTTTACGACTAATATCACCACCATAACACTTCGCAGTCACGTCTTTTCTTAGAGCTCCAAGTGTTTCACGGGAGAGAATCTTCGAACCGATCGCCGCCTGAATAGCAACCTGGTACTGCTGCCGAGGAATTAATTCTTTTAATTTTTCACAGAGCGCTCTGCCTCGATTTTGTGCTTTAGAGCGGTGAACGATTGTCGAGAGCGCATCCACCTTATCGCCATTGATAAGGATATCCATTTTTACAAGATCGCCCTCTTCAAAACCCATGAGTTCATACTCCAGCGAAGCATAGCCTTTAGAGACGGATTTAAGTTTATCGTAAAAATCTAAAACCATTTCATTGAGTGGAAGTTTGTACTCGATGATCACTTTTGTACTCGTGACGTATTCCATCTTTTGTTGGTTACCCCGACGATCCTCTAAGATTTTGAGAATGGCACCGATGTACTCAGTAGGAGTGTGAATCACGACCTTAACGAAGGGTTCTTCAATTTTAAGAATCTTAGTTGGGTCCGGCATGTCGGCTGGGTTCTCAAGATCCTTCACAGAGCCTTCGATATCATAAATTTTGTAAACGACGGTTGGCGCTGTTACTAAAAGATTAAGATTATAGTGCCGCTCTAAACGCTCTTGGACAATCTCCATGTGAAGAAGACCTAAGAAGCCGCAGCGGTAACCAAAACCGAGCGCATTCGATTTTTCTGGTTCAAATGAAAGTGAGGAATCATTTAAGCAAAGTTTTTCAAGCGCCACTTTCAAATTTTCGTAGTCATCGGCTTCAACCGGAAAGATTCCCGAAAAGACCATTGGCTTGATTTTCTGAAACCCAGACAAGGGAGTTGGCGCCGGCTTCTTTGTCAAAGTAATCGTGTCACCGACCGTTACGTCACGAATGGTTTTAATCCCACAGATGACATAGCCCACCTCACCAGCAGTCAGAATTTTTTTATCTTCGGGGAAAGGAGCAAATACTCCCAACTTCAACACCTGATAGTCAGTTTCCGAAGACATCAAGCGCATTTGATCTCCGAGCTTAATCTCCCCTTCTTTCACGCGAACAAGAATAACCACGCCCTGATAGGAATCGTACCAACTATCAAAAATAAGAGCGCGGAGAAACCCCGTGTTCTCAATATCAGGTGGAGGAACCAATTCGACTATTTTTTCTAGAATATCGCGAATACCAACGCGTTCTTTGGCACTCACTCTTAGAGCGTGGGTTGTATCAAGTCCTATAGAGTTGCGAACTTGTTCAAGTACACCGTCTGGATCAGCTGAAGGTAAATCAATTTTGTTAACAACGGGAATAATTTCTAAATCGTTGTCGAGCGCTAAATAAACGTTTGCGAGAGTTTGGGCTTCAACACCTTGGCTGGCATCAACCACTAAAATGGCGCCTTCGCAAGCGGCTAAAGAACGTGAGACCTCGTAACTGAAATCGACGTGTCCCGGAGTATCGATGAGATTAAGATGGTAGATATTTCCGTCTTTGGCGCGAAAGCGAAGACAAACAGTCTGCGCCTTAATCGTGATCCCACGTTCACGCTCAATATCCATGTTATCGAGAAACTGTTCTTTCTCTTGACGCTTTTCTAAAGCCCCCGCTTCACTGAGAAGGGCATCTGCAAGCGTCGACTTACCATGATCAATGTGAGCAATGATTGAAAAATTGCGAATGAGCTTTGGATCCATCTATTGCAACAAATCTTTTAGCGCATCCACTTTATCAGTTTTTTCCCAAGTAAAGCCGTGGTTCTCACGACCAAAGTGGCCGTAGGAAGCGGTTTTTTGGTAAACTGGTTTGTAGAGATCAAAACCCTTGATGATATCAGCAGGTTTCAAGCTCCATAACTTTTTAACGGCCTGTGAAAGCTTTTCCGAACCTACTTTGCTAGTGCCAAAATCATTCACCAAAACACTCACAGGTTCTGCTACACCAATGGCATAGGCCACTTGTACCATGCAACGTTGCGCGACTCCGCTCGCAACAATGTTCTTAGCGATGTGCCGAGCAGCATAAGCAGCTGAACGGTCAACCTTTGATGGATCTTTTCCAGAGAAAGCACCACCACCATGAGCGCCGTGTCCACCGTAAGTATCGACAATGATTTTACGACCAGTAAGACCACAGTCGCCACTAGGGCCACCAATAACGAAGCGGCCAGTAGGGTTAATGAAGTATTTTGTTTTATTATCTAAAAATTTTGCTGGAATGACCTTTTTAACCAACTCTTCCATCAAGGCTTCTTTGATTTGATTTTGATTCACGTCGGGCGTGTGTTGGGTAGAAATAACGACAGCGTCGATACGTTTTGGTTGATTGTTTTCATACTCAACAGTGACCTGACTTTTGCTGTCGGGACGAAGAAAATTTAATTTACCTGATTTGCGAATTTGCGCGAGATCGTGAACGAGTTTATGAGCGAGTGAAATTGAAAGCGGCATCATTTCGGGAGTTTCATTAATCGCATAACCAAACATTAAACCCTGATCACCAGCCCCTTGTTCCTTATTGGCGCCGGTATTTACACCCATCGCAATATCTGGGCTTTGGCGATTAAGAGTCGCGATGACGCCGCAACTTTTATAATCGAAACCCATGTCGCTATCGTTATAACCAATTTCTTTAATGACTTTACGAACGACATCTTGAACCTCAATGTAACCTTTGGTGGTTACTTCACCAGCGACTACCGCAAGGCCAGTTGTAACAAGAGTTTCACAGGCAACACGTGAATGCGGATCCTGCGCCAACAACGTATCTAAAACGGCATCGCTAATCTGGTCTGCTACTTTGTCTGGATGTCCTTCTGACACGGATTCTGAGGTAAAAAGATAATTGGTCACAAAAAAGGCCCCTTCTATGAATGTGGTTATAGGGGCCTTGTATCAAACGCTTAGGCGTCGGTCACCGTTTTTCTCGGGCCACCGCCAGTTGGTATTTGCAAGAATCAGCCAGCGCGACGGCTTCGACTCATTCCGTGAGCAGCTGTACCAAAACTAGTCGTCATATTGGGATGCAGATGAATGAGTTTGCCTCGTTTCGAAAGGCTCTCTCTTTTATGAAACTTAATTTTCTCCTTAGCTTTCAGCATTTGTGATTCTATTTTTGCAACAGCCATATCTACCGCCACGTAATAGTCTTTTCCTACGCAAACGGCTTTGAACTCCCCTTCGGGGCCGCGCACTTTGATTTGCACTTTCGCTAAGTGACGCTCAGCACTGTATTCTAAATTCACGGCTGCTTCTTTAATCTCAAAGCGCTTTGCTTTCTGCATCTTATCTTCTGCATATTTAATAAGCGACTTTGAAGACTTAATTCGTCGAAATGCATGAGTAAACTTCATATGAACCTCTTTCTTAGACGTTAAATATTTATCGGAGAGACCTAGACCAAAGTGTAGAGTGTAGAGGTAATTTTAAGTTTCATGGATTGTTTTGAGTGTCTCACAATGAGAATTTAACTTGGTTGTAAAAGTTTTTTACAACGGCGAATTTTCCCACCGCTGATAAATCCTCGTTAGACTTGGCTCTAGAGTAAAAGAGCGGTATCAGTTCCTCAGTGATACTGCAATTTTCTGTGACCAAACCACAGCGTTCTTGGCTACCGCGGGACAAGATAAACTTTTGGCGACATCTTTTTCGTACACGTCGGCTTTCCCTGCGGGTCCAATAGTATAAAGGTGTTCGATAAATTGCGATGGACAATTCTTACCGGTTTCTTTTGCCAATCCTAAAATAACTTGTTAAATAATGATGCGATCATCCCAAGTGTAGCGACCTAAAATTGGCACGAATTTTTTAAAAATATTTAGTTTCTTAAGTTTAACGGCAGCAAGCATAATCTGGAAATTTTTAGCTGTCGGATCAATAGGGATTTTGTTGATCGCCGGTGGCTCACCTTTGGTTGCATCTCTATAGGGTTGTAAATCCGATTTCGAAAATATCTTTCCTAAAAAACCAATGAAAAAATTTGAACTACTTCCCCATTGAACACTGCCCACTTTAGAAGAAAACAGATCATCGTGACCATACTGACTATCAATCACAACCGTTAAGGGCTGTGCGACATTTAGCGGGCTACTCGTACAGGCCACTAGAGAAACGGTTCCAAAGAAAAGTTTGTTCACGGACTTTTTGGGACCGCTAATGACATACCCTTCCCACTGAGAAAATTTGTATTCTGTCGGATAGGAATAGTTATCCGTTTTTTCACTTCCAGAAACTTTGAAGCAAGTGTGAAAATTGACTAAACTATCAATACGGCGAGTGAGTTCCTCTTCAAAAATAGGTCGCGTTATTGCTGAATTACCTTCAATTTCAGTCTCCAACTCAGCCTCCACGAGTTCTTTTGTGTAAAGAGTTAGTTCAACGGTTGAGTTGCCCGTGGGATGAAAAGATCTCGTCAATTGATCCTTAAGATTCTGATATTTTTGTTGAGCGGAAGTGAGAGTCGATAAATCTTTGTTCCCCGCTGTCTGACAGGCTATCAATGCCAAACACAATGTTGAGATATATAAAATTTTCACGGCAACTCCCCTTTTGGATGTAGCAAAAGCTACTTCAAATTTGGCGCCAGACGAACTGCCATAGATCGCGACTGAGCCGTCATTGCCTAGAGGAATTACGTGGTAGCGCGAAAAATATTACAGGCTTTTTATAGGAAAATAAAAACCGGAGATTATTTTTAATTTTAAAAACCTAAAAGTTTGCAAAGACCGCGATTATCTCTTGCTCAGTTAAAAGGAGAAACAATGAAACAACTTTTAGTGTTAGTTAGTTTAATCATTGGCGTTGTAGAAGGTCGCACTGACACCTCCTGCCCCATCAATCTTGCCGAGAACGTGAGTCAGAATGCCGAGGGTGCCTTTTTGGAAAATGGCTACCAGCCGTATCGTACGAGCCAAGCAATGGCCACAGGTCTATGGGCCTATTCTTATATGAAATGTTTTGATTCTTGGGAAGACGCTCAATGTAGCGACTATAAAAATAGCACCGCAAGAGAATTGTGCCGACAGTCCAACAACGGCGATTCCGTGGGACCAGTCTGCCTTGAATATGTAAAAATATTTCGGCGAAAAAACAATAACGACTTCGCAATATTCGCTAACAAACGTTCGAAAATTCCACTTTGTAAGGATTTGGAGGAGACCCTATGAAATACTTTTTTGTTTCTATCTTATTTTTATCAGCATTTCCTGCTCACAGTCGCCAAACTATCTCTGGCCCCAATTGTGATTTGCAAGTGAAAAAGTTGAGTGGCCATTCTGAGGAAATCCTTCGTCAACAAGGTTACAGAGTTTTTCGCGCTGACTCTTCGGTAACGAGCGGTCTATGGGCACAAGGCTACGTCAAATGTTTCGACAGCTGGGAAGATGTTGTTTGCGGTGATGGTGGTTTTGAAGTTCTAAATGATTATTGCAGATCAACAGTGAGAATCCCGCGAAATATCGGCGAGCCACCCTATTGTATTGCTCACGTGAAAATTTTGAATAGAAACCGTGACCGTGATTACAGTTTGTATTCAGGTAAGGTGACAGGTGTGCCTGAGTGCGTGATTAAGAAATAAAATGTCTTGGTTTTGCGTAGGACTTCGGCGATCACCTTGGGCGCCCAAGGTGATCTGGATCATTACCGCTTTAGATGTTCGCAATAGCTCGGTGGAACTTCCAGAGCACCAGCAAATTTAAGCGGATCACTAAAGTCTTTATTAAACGAATACACCATCTCTTGGTGAAAGTTGATTTTGCGATCGGCGGCGAAGTACATTTCCACAGCGCCCTTGTTGTCCGTTTGTAAAGTACCAGTGGCTTTTTGAATTTTCCAATGGACAGTTAAT